>NZ_JBHZCN010000015.1:0-93297 GCF_042755465.1 Kitasatospora sp. NPDC059160
ACGGCAAGATCGTCGACGAACTCCACAACCCCACCGCCGACACCGTCCTGGACCGCATGCGCCGCTTCGACGCCAAGGGCCGCACCAGCTGAGCCAGCGAGCCGACCGAAGCCCTCGAACCTCCCCAGGACACCTCATGTATCGCACCGCACTGCGCAATGTGCTGGCCCACAAGGGCCGACTGCTGATGACGGCGCTGGCCGTCATGCTCGGCACCGCCTTCGTCGCCGGCACCATGGTCTTCTCCGACACCTTCGGCAAGGCCCTGCGGGACAGCAACTCCAAGAGCTACTCGGACGTCGCCGTCCAGGTCGTGGACCGCGCGGCCGGCTCCGGCGCCTCGGCCAAGCAGAAGAGCGAGGCCGGCGCCGGCCTCACCGACGACACCGTCCAGCAGTTGGCCGGACTGCCCGGCACGGCGAGCGCGCGCGGCGTGGCCGGCGGCTTCACCGGGGTCGCCGACAAGAAGGGCAACCTGATCGGCCAGGTCTGGTCGGCCAAGGGCGCCAACTTCGCCCCGGGCCAGGACGGCCGGGACCCGCGCTACCCGATGACCGAGGGTCAGGGGCCGAAGAACGCCAAGGAGGTCGCCCTCGACCGCAGGACCGCCGACAAGGCGGGCTACAAGGTCGGCGACACCGTCCGGGTGGCCGCCAACGGTCCGGTGATCGAGGCGAAGCTCACCGGTGTCTTCACCACCGACGACCCGGTGGTCAACACCGGCGGCACCCTCACCCTGTTCGACCGGGCCACCGCCCAGCAGACGCTGCTGGAGCCGGGCCGCTACAGCAGCGTCGTGCTCACCGCCAAGCCCGGCACCTCCCAGGACGCGCTGCTCGCCCAGGTCGAGTCGAAGCTCCCGGCCGCCCAGCACTTCGACGTCGAGACGGGCGCCAAGCTGCAGGCGGACGAGCAGGCGCAGATCACCAAGGGCACCGACAGCATGCGCACCATGCTGCTGGTCTTCGCCTTCATCTCGCTCTTCGTCGGCATCTTCATCATCGCCAACACCTTCACCATGCTGGTCGCCCAGCGCACCAAGGAGCTCGCGCTGCTGCGGGCGATCGGCGCGAGCCGCAAGCAGGTGACCCGCTCGGTGCTGATCGAGGCGCTGCTGATCGGCACCGTCTCGGCGGCGGCCGGCCTGCTGGCCGGGGTCGGGATCGGCGCCGGGATGCAGTCGCTGATCGGCTCGCTGGACGAGAACATGCCGAGCGGCGCGCTGGTGATCAAGCCGATGACCGTCGTGGTGACCCTCGTGGTGGGCGTCCTGGTGACGGTCCTGTCCGCCCTGCTGCCGGCCGTGCGGGCCGCCCGGATCGCGCCGGTGGCGGCGATGAGCAGCGGCGACCAGCCGACCAGTCAGAAGAGCCTGGTGGTCCGCAACAGCATCGGTTCGGTGCTCGCCGGCGGCGGCCTGGCGCTGATCGCCTACGGCGCCTCCACCGGCAACGACAGCGGCCGGATGCCGGTCGGCGCGGGTGCCTTCCTGGCCCTGATCGGCGTGTTCGTGCTGCTTCCGCTGCTCTCGCGCCCGGTGGTCGCCCTGGTCGGCCCGCTGCTGCGGGGGCTGGGCGGCACTCCCGGCAAGCTCGCCCAGCAGAACGCGGTGCGCAACCCGCGCCGCACCGCGGCCACCGCCGCCGCGCTCACCATCGGACTGACCCTGGTCACCGGTCTGACCGTGATCGGCACCTCGGTCGGGGACACCATCGACCGGGCCGTCACCAAGTCGATGAAGGCCGACTACCTCGTCTCGGCCGCCAACCGGATGGGCCTCTCCGAGCAGGTGCCCGCCCAGATCGCCAAGGCCCCCGGGGTCGCCGCCTCCTCGCCGATGACCTCCACCGACTGGAAGCTCAACGGCACCTACAAGGAGATCACCGGCCTCGACCCGGCCGTCCTGGAGCAGGTCGTCGACATCAAGCTGAGCAGCGGTTCCACCGCCGGCCTCGGCCAGGGCCGGCTGCTGGTGGACCAGGACGTCGCCACCACGTTCAACGTCACCACCGGCTCGACGATGGCGGTCTCCTACCCGGACGGCTCCACCGGTCAGCTCACCGTCGGCGGCGTGTACGAGAAGGGCGGCATGCTCGGCCCGGTCCTGCTGGCCAACAGCGAGATCGCCAAGCACGAGCCGAAGCCGTACGTCCCCCAGGTCCTGGTCAAGGGCAAGGACGGCGCCACCGCCGGGCTCAAGCAGTCGATCAAGGACGCCACGGGCGCCAACCCGGTGATCGAGGTCAAGTCCAAGCAGGACGTCCGGGACCAGTTCAGCCAGGTCATCACCTTCGCGCTGAACCTGATGTACGGCCTGCTGGGCATGGCGGTCCTGATCGCCGTCCTGGGCGTGATCAACACGCTGGCCATGTCGGTCTTCGAGCGCAAGCGCGAGATCGGGATGCTGCGGGCGATCGGCCTGGACCGGAGCGGCATCAAGCGGATGGTCCGGCTGGAGTCGGTGGTGATCTCGCTCTTCGGCGCCGGGATCGGCCTGCTGCTCGGCTGCTTCATCGCCTGGGCGATCAACGGGACTCTCAAGTCCAGCCTGAGCGGGCTGACCACCGTCCTGCCGTACGGCCAGCTGGCGCTCTTCCTGGGCCTGGCCGGGCTGGTCGGCCTGGTGGCCGCGATCTGGCCGGCCCGCCGGGCCGCCAAGCTGGACATCCTGTCGAGCATCAAGACCGACTGACGCCCCGTCGGCCGGCTCCGCCCGCCCCCGGTCGCACCCGCGGCCGGGGGCGGGCGCACGCACCGCGGGGGAACGGCAGGAGCCCCTGCCGGAGGGTTCTCGGCAGGGGCTCCACTACTGCTGTACTCCGCCCGGTCGCACGGCCGGCTGAGCACCACGGAGGTCGTGGTCCGGCGACACTGCCGGGCGGAGGGCCTCCGACTCATACCCCGGCGCTCCCACACCGGGGTCCAGTCGCTTACTTGCTGGCGAGCTCCTTGTCGGCGGCCGGCTTGGCGGCCTCGACGGGCTTGGTGGGCGGCGTGACCTCCTGGATCGGAAGCTGCGGCTTCTCCATCTGGGAGAGGCCGACCGCCTCGCGCTTGAGGAACATCGCGAGGGTCCAGTCGGTGAAGACGCGGACCTTGCGGTTGAAGGTCGGGACCATCGCGCCGTGGTACAGGCGGTGGAACCACCAGGCCGGACGGCCCTTCAGCTTGTACTTGCCGAAGAGGATCGCCACGCCCTTGTGCAGGCCGAGACCGGCGACCGCACCCAGGTTCTTGTGCTTGTACTCCTTCTGCGGGAAGCCCCGCATGCCGGAGATCACGTTGTCACCGAGGACGACGGCCTGGCGGCAGGCGTGCTGGGCGTTCGGCGGGCACCAGGCGCCCTCGCCGGCGGCGAGGTCCGGGACCTGGGCGTTGTCGCCGGCGGACCAGACGTAGTCGAAGCCCTGGACCTGGAGGGTCGGCGCGGTGTCGACGTGGCCGCGCGGGCCCAGCGGCAGGCCGAAGTTGGCCAGCACCGGGTTCGGCTTCACGCCGGCCGTCCACACGATGGTGGCGGCGTCCATCTCCATGCCGTTCTTCAGCACGACGTGGCCGTCGACGCAGGAGTCCATCGAGGTCTCGATGTAGACCTCGATGTCGCGCTCCTCGAGCTTCTCCTTGGTCCACAGACCGAGGTCCGGGCCCATCTCGGGGAGGATGCGGTTGGCCGCCTCGACGACGACGAAGCGCATGTCGTCGCGGCTGACGGTCTTGTACAGCTTGGCCGCGTCGCGGGCCATGTCCTCGACCTCGGCGACCGTCTCGATGCCGGCGAAGCCGCCGCCGATGACGACGAAGGTCAGGGCCTTGCGGCGGACCTCCTCGTCCGAGGTGGACTCGGCCTTGTCGAGCTGGGCCATGACGTGGTTGCGGAGGCCGATGGCCTCCTCGACCGTCTTCATGCCGATGCCGTTCTCCGCCAGACCCGGGATCGGGAAGGTGCGGGAGACCGAGCCGGTCGCGACGACCAGGTACTCGAAGGGCAGCTCGTAGCTGTCGCCGGCCGCCGGCTGGATGGTCGCGACCTTGCGGGCGTGGTCGATGCCGGTGACGGACCCGGTCAGCACCTCCGCCTGCTTGAGGGTCTTGCGCAGCGGCGCGACGAGGTTGCGGGGCGCGACGTTGCCGCCGGCCGCCTCGGGGAGGAAGGGCAGGTACGTCATGTACGACCGCGGGTCGACGACCGTGACGGTCGCTTCGCCGTAGCGCATCTTCTTGAGGATGCGCATCGCGGCATACAGGCCGACGTAACCACCGCCGACAATGAGGATGCGAGGACGCTCCGTGGTGCTCATATCCGAAAGTATCCAGCACCGTCCGGAGCAGCCTTCGTGAGCCCGGTCACAAACTCATGGACACCCCGTGCTACACTGCGCGCCCGCAAAAACCGGCCCGGCGCACCGGCTCACGGGCCCCGGGGGCCCCTCGTGAACGTGCGCCGGAGCACTACCCGGCTGAGCAGCAACGATCCGTACAGCGCCCGGGTTCCCGCTCGTGATTTCGATTTTCAAACCCTGAACGAGGCCTGACCTGCGATCCAAGGGGCCGTACGACCGAAGGGCCTTCGGTCTCACAATTCGGGCGTAGCGGGCCACGGGGTGCGACGAAAGACTGGATCGCCATGTGAAGAAATTCACGAAGGTTCTCGCACGCACCCGGGCGCGCCCCGGCCCCGGCACCCCGAAAGGGGCGCCGGGGCCGGTGGAGTAAGGCCTGCGGACGGTCAGGAGGCCGTACTCCAGGCGATGCCGTCCAGGATGTCGTGCTCGCTCACGACCACCTCGGCGGCGCCGGTGCGGTCCATGATCTCCAGCAGTTCCAGCGCGCCCGCCGCGATCACGTCCACCCGGCCCGGGTGCATCGACGGGATGGCCGCGCGCTCGGCATGGGTGGCGGCCAGCAGCTCGCGGGCGATCTCGGCGACCCGCTCGCGGCTGATCCGGGAGTGGTGGATCCGCTCCGACTGGTAGGCGGGCAGGTCCTGGGCGATCGCGGACACCGTGGTGACCGTCCCGGCCAGGCCCACCAGGGTGGCCGCACCGGTCAGCGGGACGACCTCCTCGGCCTTGTCCAGCTCGGCCCGCACGTGCGCCCGGGCCTGCGCGATCTGCTCCGGCGAGGGCAGTTCCGCGCCGTCGAAGTGCCGCTCGGTCAGCCGCACGCAGCCGATGTCCACCGAGCGCGCCGCCTGGACCTGCGCCCCGCCGAGCACGAACTCGGTGGAGCCGCCGCCCAGGTCGAAGACCAGGTAGGGGGCGGGGAAGGGCCCGCCGGCCAGCTCCTTGGTGGCGCCGACGAAGGACAGGTGCGCCTCCTCCTCGCCGCTCACCACCTCCGGCTCGACGCCCAGGATGTCGCGCACGCCCTTGACGTACTCGTCGCTGTTCTCGGCGTCCCGGGAAGCGCTGGTGGCGACGAAGCGGGTGCGCTCCGGGCCGACGCCGAAGCCCGCGATGACCTCCCGGTACTCGCGGCAGGCGGCGAAGGTGCGCTCCAGCGCGTCCGGGTGCAGCCGGCCGGTGCGGTCCACGCCCTGGCCCAGCCGGTTGATGATCATGCGGCGGTCGAGGTCGGTGATCTCGCCGGTCTCCGGGTCCAGGTCGGCGACCAGCAGCCGGATCGAGTTGGTGCCGCAGTCGATCGCGGCCACACGGGTCGTGCTCACTCGGACTCCTGCTCCGCCGTCGCGTCCTGCCCCGCCGTGCCGTCCTCGGCGGCGCGCTTCTTCGCGGCCCGCTCGGCGGTCTTCTGCTGCTTGGCCGCGATCACGGCCTCGTGGTCCTGGTCCTTGGCGCGGTTGCGCAGCACCCGGTCACCGGCCGCCTCGACCTCCGCCGGGGAGACGCACGGGCCCTTGGCCCACCAGTCCTCCAGCATGCCGATCGCCTCGTCACCGAGCGGGTTGACGCCCTCTCCGGCCGCCAGCGAGTGGCCGACCAGCACGTGCAGGCACTTCACCCGGTCCGGCATGCCGCCGGCGCTCGGGAAGCCCTCCAGCACCTCGATCGCGTCGCGCCGGGCGATGTAGTCCTCGTGCGCCTTCTGGTAGGCGGCGGCCAGCTCCGGGTCCTCGGCGAGCCGGGCCGTCTGGTCCTTCATCACGCCCTCCGCCTCCAGGGTGCCGATCAGCGAGGCGGCCTTGGGGCAGGTCAGGTAGTACAGCGTCGGGAACGGCGTGCCGTCCGGCAGCCGGGGGGCCGTCTCCACGACGTCGGGGTTGCCGCAGGGGCAGCGGTGCGCCACACCGCGCAGGCCGCGCGGCACCCGGCCGAGCTGGGCGGCGATGGCCGCGACGTCGGCGTCGGAGACGGCGGGGTGGTTCTCAGTGGTCATGGGGGGTGGGGTCTCCAACGGAGGACGGGGGGAGCGGACGGGGTGCGGCGGGGGCCAGCGCGACGGTGTCGGCGGCGTCCACCGAGTCCCAGATGCTGGTGTACCAGGGCTTGTCGGCCTTCGCCGGGCCGGCGGCCGCGTCGGCGGCGGCGGTGGCCGAACCGGCCGGCGCGGAGGGCCGGGCGGCCGGCCCGGCCGGGTCCACCGCGATGTACGGGGTCTCCCCCGGCACCGCGTAGTGCAGCCGGGCGCGGGCCTGCGCCTTGACGTACTCCGGGTCCTGCCAGCGCGCCTTGTCCCGGCGCAGCTGGTCGACCTGCTGGCGCGCGTGGTCGGCCTTCGCCCGCTGGGCGGAGATCTCGGCGCGCTGGGAGATGAACTGCCGCGTGGGGTAGGCCAGGATCGCCACCAGCGAGCAGAGCACCAGGACGAGGACGGTCGCCCGGCTCGTGAACCGAGGCCGGGCCGCCAAGCCCGGGATCCTCCAGCCAGCCATCTCCCGTATCCCCTCCTGGTCGCGACGGTGCCCCGCCGTCCACCCTACGGGGTGAGCGGCGGGGCACCGGTCAGGCGTGCGCTACCGGGGGCCGCGGGCCCCCGGGATCAGGGCCGGACGCCGCCCGGCCCGGGCGCGCTCAGCCCTCGTGCTTGAACCGCGGGAAGGCGCCGCGGCCGGCGTACTCGGCGGCGTCGTCGAGGATCTCCTCGATGCGCAGCAGCTGGTTGTACTTGGCGACGCGCTCGGAGCGGGCCGGGGCACCGGTCTTGATCTGGCCGCAGTTGGTGGCGACGGCCAGGTCGGCGATGGTGACGTCCTCGGTCTCGCCGGAGCGGTGCGACATCATGCAGCGGTAGCCGTTGCGCTGGGCCAGCTCGACGGCGTCCAGGGTCTCGGTCAGCGAGCCGATCTGGTTCACCTTCACCAGCAGCGCGTTGGCGGTGCCGGTCTCGATGCCCTTGGCCAGGCGGGCCGGGTTGGTGACGAACAGGTCGTCGCCGACCAGCTGGACCTTGTCGCCCAGCTTGACGGTCATGGCCTTCCAGCCGTCCCAGTCCGACTCGTCCAGCGGGTCCTCGATGGAGACCAGCGGGTAGGAGGCGACCAGCTCGGCGTAGTACTCGATGAGCTCGGCGGCCGACAGGGCCTTGCCCTCGAACTGGTAGGCGCCGTCCTGGAAGAACTCGGAGGCGGCGACGTCCAGGGCCAGCGCGATGTCGCGGCCGGGCACGTAGCCGGCCTTCTGGATGGCCTCGGTGATGAGGTCCAGGGCCTCGCGGTTGCTGTCCAGGTTCGGCGCGAAGCCGCCCTCGTCGCCGAGGCCGGTGGACAGGCCGCGCTCCTTCAGCACGCCCTTGAGGGTGTGGTAGACCTCGACGCCCCAGCGGACGGCCTCGGAGAAGGACTCCGCGCCGATCGGAGCGATCATGAACTCCTGGATGTCGACGTTGGAGTCCGCGTGCGAGCCGCCGTTGAGGATGTTCATCATCGGGACCGGCAGGACGTGGGCGTTCGGGCCGCCCAGGTAGCGGAACAGCGGCAGGTCGCTGGCCTCGGAGGCGGCGTGCGCGACGGCCAGCGAGACGCCCAGGATGGCGTTGGCGCCGAGCGAGGACTTGTCCGGGGTGGCGTCCAGGTCGAGCATGGCCTGGTCGATCAGGCGCTGCTCGGTGGCGTCGTAGCCGACCAGCTCCGGGCCGATCTGCTCGATGACGGCCAGGACGGCCTTCTCCACGCCCTTGCCGAAGTAGCGGTTCTTGTCGCCGTCGCGCAGTTCGAGCGCCTCGAAGGCGCCGGTCGAGGCACCCGACGGAACAGCGGCACGACCCGTGCTGCCGTCGTCGAGGCCGACCTCGACCTCGACCGTGGGGTTGCCGCGGGAGTCGAGGATTTCACGGGCTACGACGACATCGATGGACGGCACGAAGCATCTCCTTGCGGAAGCAGGGTCCGGCTGCGGGTGGTGCTGTCGGCCGGACGATTGCGGAGTCGTTACGACCAGAGCCTAACCGCCCGGGCTCCCGGGGCCACCTCGGCCCGGGCTGCGTCTCACCGTGTGGCCCGGCTACCCACCGGTAGTTCACCTGCTCGTCCCGGTGCGTCCCACCGGGGCGTCCATCGGGGCGGGCGAACGCGGACGTAGGGGGCCGCCGGGCGCGGCCCCCTACGTGTCCAGCGTGTCGTTCTCCGTGGAACGGTCCGGCTCAGCCCAGGTGCAGGACCTGGCCGGGCACGATCATGTCCGGGTTGCCGCCGACCGTGGTGCGGTTGCCGTCGTAGAGCGCCTGCCAGCCGCCGGACACGCCCTGGGCGGTGGCGATGCCCGACAGGGTGTCACCGTCCCGGACGGTGTAGTCGTGGCCGGTCGTGGCGGCCGGGGCCTGCGCGGCCCGCGGGGCGGCGTGCTTGGGGGCGTACTGCTGCGCCGACGGGGCGGCGGGCTGCTCGGCCTGCTTCGGCGCGGCGTGCTTCGGCGCGTACTGCTGGACCGGCTTCGGCTGGGCGGGCTTGGCGGCGGCCTTGGGGGCCTGCTGCTTGGGTGCCTGCTTCTGGGCCTGCTGCTTCTGCGGCTTGGCGTCCGAGGAGGTGTCCACCTGGGCCGGGGCGCCGCCCTTGCTCAGGCCCGCCTTCTGGGAGCAGACCGGCCAGGCGCCGGGGCCCTGCGAGGCGAGGACCTTCTCGGCGACGGCGATCTGCTGCCCCTTGCTGGCCTGGTTGGCCTGCGCCGCGTACGCGGTGCCGCCGTACGCCTTCCAGGTGCTGGGGGTGAACTGGAGGCCGCCGGAGAAGCCGTTGCCGGTGTTGATGCTCCAGTTGCCGCCGCTCTCGCACTGGGCGACGGAGTCCCAGACGGAGGCCGGGGCGGCGGAGGCGCCGGTGGCGGAGAGGAGCGGCAGTGCGAGTCCGACGCCGGCCACACCGGCGACGGCGATGGCCTTCTCGGCCTGGGTGCGACGGCGATGACGGCCGGTTCCAACGAACAGCATGAAGGTCCCTCTCCGCACGCCTGCGAGGTGAGCTGTCGGGTTCGGACCGGGAGGTGGCCCGGCCGCCGTCTGCGGAATCGATTCCGCGCGGGCGGCTTCACCCCGAGCCGTGGAGGAACGGCAACAAACCTGGTTCCCCCGCCCCTGCCCAGGGTTCTGGTCGGTTTCCCGTGACGCGGCGGGCAGGATTCGGCGTCCGCGCACGAGGTCCGCAGCTGCGAACTCCACGGAGACTAGACAGATCCTCAGACGAATCACAAGCTCATATCACCGACATCACACAAGAATTACGGCCCGTGTTCGATCGCCTACCAACGGCGGGGCTTTGTCCGGTTTGATGAGCGTTCATACCACCGCCGGTGGCCGGTTCCGGATGCTTCGTCAGCGTGTCGTGGCCTCAGGACGACTGTGCGGCGACCGGGGCTCCGGACTGAATTCGACCGGAAGTTCGCGCAATCCACGCATGATCAGGCCACCCCGCCAGCGCAGATTCTCCGGGCTTTCGGCCAGCCGCAGATCCGGCAGCCGGGAAAGCAGCGTGGCCAGCGCGGACCGCCCCTCCAGCCGGGCCAGCGGGGCTCCGATGCAGTAGTGGATGCCGTGCCCGAACCCCAGGTGCGGGTTGTCGCTCCGGGCCAGGTCGAGGGTGTTCTCGTCGGAGAACCTGGCCGGATCGCGGTCCGCCGCCGCCAGCACCACCAGCACCGGGTCCCCGACCGGGATCTCCACCCCGCCGATGGTCAGCGGAGCGGTCGCGAACCGCCAGGTCGCCAACTCCACCGGCCCGTCGTAGCGCAGGAGTTCCTCGATCCCGGTCTCCAGCAGCGCGGTCTCGCCGCGGGCCACCGACTCCTGCAGCAGGGCCCGCTGCCCGGGATTGCGCAGCAGCGCGTACGTCCCGTTGCCGATCAGGTTCACCGTCGTCTCGAACCCGGCGAAGAGGAGGATGAAGGCCATCGCGGCGGCCTCGTTCTCGGTCAGGTGCTCGCCGTGGTCGCTCGCCCGGATCAGGCCGGAGATCAGGTCGTCCCCGAGGTCCGCCCGCTTGCGGTGGATCAGCTCCAGCAGGTACGCCCGCATCCGCTTCACCGCCCGCCCCACGCCGCCGCGTTGGCCGCCCCCGTGCCGGATCATCATTCCGGCCCAGTCCCGGAAGTCGTCCTGGTCCTCGGAGGGAACGCCGAGCATGTCGCAGATCGCGTAGATGGGGAGCGGGAACGCGAACTCGTGGATCAGGTCCGCCGAACCGCGCTGCGCGAAGCCGTCGATCAGCCGGTCGGTGAGCTGCTGCACCCGCGGCTCGAACTCCGCCACCCGGCGCGGCGTGAACGCCTTCGACACCAGGCGGCGCAGCCGGGTGTGGTCCGGCGGGTCGATGTTCAGCAGGTGGGTCATCAGGTCCGCCTGCCGCTCCCCCGGGATGCCCACCCGGCCGGTGCGGTGCGCCTGCCCGCTGTGGTGCGCCGGGTTCTTCGAGAGCCGGCCGTCCGCGAGCGCCTGCCGGGCGTCCGCGTAGCGCGTCACCAGCCAGGCCTCCACCCCGCTCGGCAGCGTGGTGCGGTGCACCGGGGCGTGCTCGCGCAGCCAGGCGTAGGCGGGGTACGGGTCTGCGGCGAACTCCCAGGTGAAGAGCTGCGGGTCGGGCTGGGCGGCGGGCTGGGCGCCCTCGGGCTGAGCTGGCATGGGTCGACCGTAACCGCTGGACCGGAGGGGCCCGGACCACCGGCGCACGCGCCCCCGCGGCCGGCCGGAGGCCACCGCCGCGCGAACCGTCCGTGACCGGCGCGCGAGCGGAACGCCGACACTCCGTGGACGGCCCGTGGACGGTGCGTGGACGGGCCTTGGCCAGCTCTTGGCCGGGCGGCAGGCGTGAGCCTGGTCACCTGAGGGGTAATCCCTGTTGCGGAGGGTCAGGACCTGCCTACGATCCTCCGAAGTACGCGCGGGCGCCGGTGCGGTGTCGCCCGCAGGGAGGAGCTGGACCAATGACGGTCAGCGGAGCAGTCGTCGTCATCGCGGTACTCGCGGGCGGTTCGGGGGCCGACCTCGCCCGCCGGTTCACCGCGGCCGGCACCGCCGGGATGCTGATCGCCGACACCCACGTCGGCATCGCCGAGGACCTCGCCTCCGAACTCGACCGGCCGGGCTGCCCCGTGGTCGGCGTCTCCGGCGACATCCGCCGGCCCAGCGACGTCGCCGCGCTGGTCGACACCGCCGAGAAGCACTTCGGTCCGATCGACCTCTTCTGCGTGGCGGGGCCGAGGGGCGAGCGGATCGTCTCCCTCGCCGACCTGCCCGCCCACCTCGACCTGGAGCGCCTCGCCGAACTGGTCGTCCTGATCGGCGAGGCGATCGGCGAGCTCGTCCCGCCGCAGCGGTGCGCCACCGAGCGCACGGCGACGGCGGCCTGAGCCGCCCCGCCACCGAGGTCTACTCCGGCCGGAGCCCCTCGGCCGCGCGCACCGCGTCCCGGTAGCCGCGCGCGGCCGAGCGCAGCGCCGCGTCCACGTCCACCCCGGCGTCGTGCGCCCGCTGCGCCACCGCCAGCAGCAGCCGGCCCGCCGACTCGGCGGTCAGCTCGCGCGGCAGCTCGTACGGCTCGTCCGGCACCCCCGCGAAGCCCGCCCGGCGCACCCGGGACACCAGCTTCGCCGCGTACGCCAGCGCCGGCAGCCCGGCCGGCACGCCGTCCAGGACGGACTCCCGGTCCGCCTTCTCGGCCGCCTTCAACTGCTCCCAGTTCGCCTCCGCCTCGTCGGCGCCCGCCACCTCGACGTCCCCGAACACGTGCGGGTGCCGGTACAGCAGCTTCTCGACCATGTCCCCGGCCACGTCGTCGATCGTGAACGGATCGGTCGGGTGCTCCTCCGCGACCCGGGCGTGGAAGAACACCTGGAACAGCACGTCGCCCAGCTCCTCGCGCAGCGCGTCCCGGTCCCCCTCCTCGATCGCCTCGACCAGCTCGTAGGCCTCCTCGACCAGGTACTTCACCAGGCTCTCGTGGGTCTGCTCGGCGTCCCACGGGCAGCCGCCCGGCGAGCGCAGCCGGTCCATCACCGAGGCGAGGTCCAGCAGCCGCGCCCCCGGCAGGTCGTACGAGCCGGGCAGCACCTCGATCTCCGGCACCTCCCCGGCGTGCTCCACCGCGAGCCGGGCCAGCGCGTCCGTCAGCCCCGGGTCCCCGTCCGGGCCGCCCAGCCACACCGTCGCCCCCGCCCCGGCCGGCTGCCCGGTCAGCAGCCGCGCCAGCGCCGGCGCCGACCCGGCCGGCGCCACCTCCACCGCCACCCCGGCCTGCCGCACCGCCGGCACCTGCGGGTGCCCCTCGTCCCCGACCAGCACCCGCCCGGCCGACCGCAGCGCCTCCCAGGCCGGCCACGCCAGCAGGCCGGGGGCCACCCGGTGGGTGGTGGTCAGCAGGATCAACTTCGCGCCCGGAGCGTCCGTCGGCACAGCATTCGTCGTCACCCCTCGAACCTACCCGCCGCGGGCACCCCGGGCCCGGCCGGTGGCCGGCGGCCGAACGGCGGCCCCGGGCCGGGCCCGGAACCGCCGTGAACCGCCGTGGACGGCCGCCGACCTGAACACCGCCGGCCGCCGGGGGCTACTTCTTCGTCCCCGCCAGGTCGTCGAACATGGCCGACAGGAACTCGGTGCACCAGCCGAGCAGTTCGCGCCCGACCAGCGGCTTGCCGCCGATCCGGCCGGTGCTCGGCCGGGGCACCAGGAGCTGCTGGGCCGCCGCCTTGACCTGGCTGCGCGGGTAGAGCCGGTTCAGCCGCAGCTGCTGGGACTCCCGCAGCTCCACCGGGCCGAAGCGGACGTTGGAGCCCTGGAGGGTGATGTCCGAGATCCCGCAGCGGCGGGCGTACAGCCGCAGGCCGGCGACCATCAGCAGGTTCTCGACCGGCTCGGGCAGCTTCCCGTAGCGGTCCGCCAGCTCGTCCCGGACCTGCTGGATGTCCGCCTCCGAGTTGACCGCCGCGATCGAGCGGTAGGCCTGCAGCCGCAGCCGCTCGCCGGGGGCGTAGTCGTGCGGCACGTGGGCGTCGACCGGCAGCTCGATCTTCACCTCCAGCGGCTCCTCCTCCGGCTCGCCGCCGTTCGCCAGCGACTCGCGGAACTCGGCCACCGCCTCGCCGACCATCCGCATGTAGAGGTCGAAGCCGACGCCCGCGATGTGCCCGGACTGCTCGCCGCCGAGCAGGTTGCCGGCGCCGCGGATCTCCAGGTCCTTCATGGCGACGTACATGCCGGCGCCCATCTCGGTGTGCTGGGCGATGGTGGCCAGCCGCTCGTGGGCCGTCTCGGTGAGCGGCTTCTCCGGCGGGTACAGCATGTACGCGTAGCCGCGTTCGCGCCCGCGCCCGACCCGGCCGCGCAGCTGGTGCAGCTGCGACAGGCCGAAGGTGTCGCCGCGCTCGACGATCAGGGTGTTGGCGTTGGAGATGTCGATGCCGGACTCCACGATCGTGGTCGACACCAGGACGTCGAACTCCTTCTCCCAGAAGTCGACGACGACCTTCTCCAGCTGGTTCTCCCCCATCTGCCCGTGCGCCGTGGCGATCCGCGCCTCGGGGACGAGGTCCTTGAGCCGGGCGGCCGCCTTGTCGATCGACTCGACCCGGTTGTGGATGTAGAACACCTGGCCCTCGCGCAGGAGTTCACGCCGGATCGCGGCCGAGATCTGCTTCTCGTCGTACGGCCCGACGAAGGTCAGCACCGGGTGCCGCTCCTCCGGCGGGGTGGTGATGGTGGACATCTCGCGGATGCCGGTGACGGCCATCTCCAGGGTGCGCGGGATCGGCGTCGCGGACATGGTGAGCACGTCCACGTTGGCGCGCAGCTTCTTCAACTGCTCCTTGTGCTCGACGCCGAAGCGCTGCTCCTCGTCGACGATGACCAGGCCGAGGTCCTTGAACCTGGTCTCCGAGGAGAACAGCCGGTGGGTGCCGATGACGACGTCCACCGAGCCCTCGAACAGCCCCTCCAGGACGGCCTTGGCCTCGCTGTCGGTCTGGAAGCGGGACAGCGCCTTCACGGTGACCGGGAAGTTGGCGTACCGCTCGGCGAAGGTGGAGAAGTGCTGCTGCACCAGCAGGGTGGTCGGGACCAGCACGGCGACCTGCTTGCCGTCCTGCACCGCCTTGAACGCGGCCCGCACCGCGATCTCGGTCTTGCCGTAGCCGACGTCGCCGCAGATCAGCCGGTCCATCGGGACGGACTTCTCCATGTCCGACTTGACCTCGGCGATGGTGGTCAGCTGGTCCGGCGTCTCCGCGTACGGGAAGGCGTCCTCCAGCTCGCGCTGCCACGGGGTGTCCGGGCCGAAGGTGTGGCCGGGGGCGGCCATCCGGGCCGAGTACAGCTTGATCAGGTCGGCGGCGATCTCCTTGACCGCCTTCTTGGCCCGCTGCTTGGTCTTGGCCCAGTCCGCTCCGCCGAGCCGGTGCAGCGTCGGGGCCTCGCCGCCGACGTACTTGGTGACCTGGTCGAGCTGGTCGGTCGGCACGAACAGCCGGTCGCCGGGGTGGCCGCGCTTGGCGGGGGCGTACTCCAGCACCAGGTACTCGCGGGTGGCGCCCTGGACGGTGCGCTGCACCATCTCGACGTACCGGCCGACGCCGTGCGCCTCGTGCACCACGTAGTCGCCGGCCGCCAGGGCCAGCGGGTCGATCGCGTTGCGGCGCCGGGACGGCATCCGGCGCATGTCCTTGGTGGAGGACTTCTGGCCGGACAGGTCGGTCTCGGTGATGACGGTGAGCTTGAGCCGCTCGTCCACGAAGCCGTGCTCGATGGAGCCGCAGGAGACGTACACGACGTCCCGGGTGGGCGCCTCGGCGAGGTCGGCGACCAGCCGGGCCGGGATGCCCTCGTTGCCGAGCACCTCGGCCAGCCGGGAGGCCGGGCCGTGGCCCTCGGTCACCATGACGACCCGCCAGTCGGCGGCCAGCCGCTCCTTGGCGTCGGCGATCGCCCGGGCGGTGTCGCCCCGGTAGGCCTCGACGGCGTGCATGCCGAGGGTCAGCGTGTTGACGTCGAACTCCAGGATGCCGTCGACCGTCGACTCGCTGGTCGCGAACGGGCTGACGGACCACCAGGGCAGGCCGATCTCGTCGGCGTGCTCGCGCACCTCGGCGAGCGAGCGCAGCGAGGCGGCGGAGACGTCGATGGCCTCCAGGTCGATCGGCCGGTCGCCGCCGGCGGCCGCCGCGACCCAGGAGGCCTGGAGGAACTCCTGGCTGGTGGCCACCAGGTCGGCCGCTCTGGTCCGGACCCGCTCCGGGTCGCAGACCACCGTGACCGAGCCGAGCGGCAGCACGTCGAGCAGCAGCTCCATGTCGTCCACCAGCACGGGTGCCAGCGACTCCATGCCCTCGACCGCGATGCCCTCCGCGATCCTGTCCAGGATCTCCGCCAACCCGGGCTGCTGGGCCGACAGTTCGGCGGCCCGGGCGCGCACCTGGTCGGTCAGCAGCAGCTCCCGGCAGGGCGGCGCCCACAGGCCGTGCTCGGCGATCTCCAGCGAGCGCTGGTCGGCGACCTTGAAGTAGCGGATCTCCTCGACCTCGTCGCCCCAGAACTCCACCCGCAGCGGGTGCTCCTCGGTCGGCGGGAAGACGTCCAGGATGCCGCCGCGGACGGCGAACTCACCGCGCTTCTCCACCAGTTCGACCCGCGCGTAGGCGGCCGCGGCGAGCCCGCGGGCGACCTCCTCCAGGTCGTGGGTCTCCCCGCGCCGGACGGCCACCGGCTCCAGCTCGGCCAGCCCCTTCACCTGCGGCTGGAGCACCGAGCGGACCGGGGCGACGATCACCTGCACCGGCCCGGCCGCCGGGTCGTCCGCCCGCGGGTGCGCGATCCGGCGCAGCACGGCCAGCCGGCGGCCGACGGTGTCCGAGCGGGGCGACAGCCGCTCGTGCGGCAGGGTCTCCCAGGCGGGGTACTCGGCGACCGCGTCGGCGGGCAGCAGCGAGCGCAGCGAGGCGGCCAGGTCCTCGGCCTCCCGCCCGGTCGCGGTGACGGCCAGCACCGGACGGCCCCGCTCACCGGCCGCCCGGCCGGCCAGCGCGCGGGCCAGCGCGGCGACGGCGAACGGCCGGGCCGCGGGCGGTCCGACCAGGTCCAGGTGCCGGCGGCCGCCGGCCGCGGCTCCGGTGGCGGTGGCCGCCTCGATCGCCTCGGCGAGCGCCGCGTCCCGCGCGACGACATCGAGCAGTCCGGTCAGACTCATCTGGGGTCTCTTCTTCGTGCCGTGGCTGGTGCTGCCTCCGGGCGGCGAACGGCCCACCGGGGCAACGCGAACGGCCCGGCACGCCGAGCGGCCGGGGGTCTCCAGCCTACGCCGCGGCACGGACGGGCACGCGGCGTAGGAGCCCGGCGGGGCCGCGCCGTCCGGGCGACCGGCCGCGCGGGGATGATCCGGCAGCCGCCGGGGCGTTCCTGACAGGGACACGACCGCAGGCGAACCACTGGACGGAACACCGGACCGACCGGTGGACGAACCGCTCGGACGCCGGCCCCGACCGGGCTCCGCCATCCGCCACGAACTGGACATACTCCTGTCACTGGCCGTCCATGGAGATCGCGCACCATGGTGAATGTGCCCGCCGCACCCAACCGTGGGGGATGGCTGTGGCGGCACTGTCGCACCCCCGATGGGGGTCGGAGGTGCGAGGCCGGGCGACCCTGGGTGGGGGCGCCCGCCCAAGCGCCGGGAACCGTGGCGCCCTTTCCTGGAGGGCGCCACGGGTCTCGGCCTCTTCGCGTTGCGCCCGCCTGCTCCGGCCCTACCAGCGGGACAGGTTGATGTCGTACATCATCACCTGGCGGCCCTGGTTGGCGTTGAAGTCGTAGCGCTCCCAGGTGAAGACGGTCCAGGAGCCGAGTCCGCCGCCCAGATAGGTGATGACCTTGTTGTTGCCCGCGTCGATCCGGTCGACGTTGTAGACCCGCAGGGACATCCAGCCGTCGTTCGCGAAGCAGAGCTGCCCGCTGTAGCCGTAGTTCCAGACCTTCGCGAAATCGTCCCGGTTCCCGCAGTCGACCCGTTCCACGGCCCGCGCCGCGGTCGTCGGCAGCAGGGTCGCGGCGGCGGCCGTGAGAACCGCCAGAACGCCGACGCGACGGGCCTTGCCCATTCCGTTCCGAACGGTGGAGCGGGGATCGGTGCGGCGAATCATGTAACCCCTCCCTCGACAACGGCTCCGTCGACAACGGCCGGGTTCCCGAGATTTGCACGGCGGGCCCGCACCGCACAGGTGTTTTCCGGCCAAGCCGGGATTCGCCCGGCGACCGGGGAACGTACCCGGACGACATGAGCTATGGTCCCAACACGCCTGCCGTGCTTGAGGATCGGAGCAGAAGCTTGGCACCTCCCGCCCGATTCGGACGATTCACCGCCGCCACGCTCGCGGCCACCCTTTCGGTATTGTCCACGGGCTGTTCGAGCGAATCCGGAAAGGCCTCCGCCGATTCCGCGCCGACCCCGCCGGTGCTCGGTTCCACGGCCGCTCCGGAATCCGGCCGGGGCGGATTGACCGGACTTCCGCTGTCCGCTTATCAGGCCGACGACCGGTCCGCGGTCAAGGAGATCCAGGCCCGGAACGCGCTGACCGTCTCGTGCATGCACCGGGCCGGCTTCGCCGGGTTCACCGGGGACGGGCTGCAGGCCGCCCAGCCGCCGGACAACGCGACCGCACTGCCGGCCGGCGCCTGGGGCTACCTCGGCGCGGAGGCCGCCGCCACCCTGGGCTTCCACCCGCCCCGGCGGACGGCCCCCCGGCCGGACCCCGCCCCGGCCGGTTCCGGCGAGGCCTACGACGGCGCCCGGGTGGACTGCGACCGGCAGACCGCCGAACGGATCGGCTCGCCGCCGGCGGCGGGCAGCCGACTGGTCGACCGGCTGTTCCAGGAGTCGACGACGGCCACCGCCCGGGACGCCCGGGTGGTGGCGGCCACCGGGCAGTGGACCGCCTGCATGACGGCCGCCGGCTTCCGGACCACCTCCCCCGAGGAGCTGGCGCACGGGTACTCGACCACGCCGGAGCCCACCCCGGCCGAGCTGGCCGCCGCCCGCGCCGACGCGGACTGCACCGCCCGCTCCGGCCTGGCCGGCCTCTGGTTCGCCGTGCTGGCCGGCTACCAGCGGCAGCTGATCGACCACAACGCACAGGCCCTGACCGCCCAGCAGGAGGCGGTCAGGGCCCAGGACGCGAAGCTCACCCGGCTGATCGCGGGCGAGGGCGGCTGAGGACTACTTGCGGCGGTAGGACACCGTGTTGGGGGGTGCGTAACCGGCGCCGTCGTCCACGATGATGATCTTCGGGATGACCCGGGTCTCCTCGGCGCCCGCGGCACCCACGGCGCCTGCCGCACCGTTCACGCCCTCCGCCGCGTCCACGTCGGCCACGGGCCCGGGCGGCGTCGCGGGCTTCGGCGGCACCGCGGCCGGGACGACCGGACCGGTCACCACCGGGTCGACGGCGCCCCCGGCCTCGGCTTCGACGGGCTTGGCGTCGACGGGCTTGGCGTCAGCGGTCCTGGCATCGGCGGTCCTGGCCGCCACGGCGCCGCCGACCACCGGCTGCCGCAGCAGCGCCGTCGCACCGGGCCGCGCACCGCTGGGCCGGGCACCTCCGGGAGCCTCGGCGGGGGCAGCCGCCGGGGCAGCGGCGGGAGCGTCGGCCGGTCCGTCGGCCGGGGTCGCGGCGCTGCGCAGGTCCGGCAGCGGGATCTCCCCGGTGTCCGCCTCCGAGTCGACCGGAGCCTTGTCCGCCACCGCGTCCACGACCGCGTCCGCCGGTCCGGCCGCGGCTGCCGCGGCGGCCCCGGCGGCGGCCGCGGCCAGCCGCTCGGGCTCGATCTGCCCGACCGCCGCGCCGGTGAGCGAGGCCAGCGTCGCCTTGATGTGGTCCAGGTGCTGCTGCACCGTCTCCAGCCGGGCGTCGAAGGCCTGCTGCTCGCGCTCGCTCTCCGCGTTGATCTTCTCGGCCTCCCGGCGGGCCTTCTCGACCAGCTGGTCAGCCTTGGCCTGGGCGTCGGCCTCCAGCTGCTTGATCCGGTTCAGCACCGTCTCCCGGTGCTGCTCGGCCTCCTTGACCCGGCGCTCGGCCGTCGCGGAGACCTCGGCGTCCTCGGCGTCGGCCTTGGCCTGGGCCTCGGCGAAGGTCTCGTCGGCCTTGCGGCGCCTGGCGGCCAGCTCGGCCTCGGCGTGCTCGCTGGCCTCGGCGGCGGCCACCCGGACCTTGGCGGCGTAGGCGGTGGCACCGTCCCGGGCGGCGCGGCTCTCCCGGTCGGCCTCGGCGCGGATGCCCTCGGCCTCGGCGCGGGTGCGCTCGTCGGTGCGGCGGGCGGCGGCGTCGGCCTCGGCGCGGGTGGTGGTGGCGTACTCCTTGGCGGCCTTGTCGGCCTCCTGGCCGGCCTCGTAGACCTCGTCCCGCAGGTCCTCGGCGAAGCGCTGGGCCTTCTCCTTGACGGCGCGGGCCTCGTTCCGGGCCATCTCGGCCAGGCCGGCGGCCTGCTCGCTGAGCACCTCGTAGTCCGGCTCCGGGGCCTCCTCGGCGGCCTGGCGGATGTCGTCGAGCCTGGTCTCCATCTGCCGGATCCCGGCTCCCAGGACGCTCAGCCGCTCCCAGGCCTCGTCACGTTGTGCGGTCAGGGCGACCAGCGCCCGGTCGACCTGCTCGGGCGCGTAGCCGCGCCGGGCCTGGGTGAAGCCGTACTGGGGGACGGCGTCGCTCATGGGCTCTTCCCCTCGTTTCGCGGGCTGCGGAGCCCATGATCGGACGGACTGGACGGATCCGGAACCGGTTGGGACACCGGGGCCGAATCCGGTCGTCGTGCGGACCGGAATGTGTCGAGGACGGGGCGATGAGACCCATCCTCTTGACCTATTTTGCGCAGATCCGGACGAAACCCCAACGAGGCACAGCTGCCGGGGCACGCCGAAGGGGTCGTTCCGGACACCGGAACGACCCCTCCCACCTGCGAGGATCCGCGACGGTCCGCTACAGCAGACCGTCCCAGAACTGCTCCAGCAGCACGGCCCACCAAGTGTCCGCGGTCTGCAGGGCCGCCGGGTCGATCGCGGCGAGCTGGGCCTGGAAGTCGGTCGTCCAGCGACCGGCCTGCTCCGGCGTCAGCCCGTACCGCAGCCGCCACATCCGGCCCAGCAGGGCCAGCGCGCGGACGAACTCCGGTACACCGGCGTTGACGAAGCGCGGCGGCTGGCCGGTTCCGTCGACGTCCACGGCGACCACGTTCGCGGTGCCGTACTGGACGCACAGCTGACGGCCGTAGTCGTTGCCGAGCACCAGGTAGCCGCCGAAGTCCGGGCCCTGCTGCAGGCCGCGCTCGGCGGCCAGCTCGGCCAGCGTCGGGATCGGCCGGCCCTCCTGCGCCTGGGCCCAGAAGAACGGCCCGAAGTCGCGCGGCAGCCCGGCCCACGTCAGCGTCTGCGACACCGGCTCCGGCACGCCCTGGCGGGAGACGGCGCGCTGCTCGTAGCGGAACAGGTTCTGGCCGAAGGCCGTCCCCAGCTCCTGGGCGAGCTGCTGCGGCGGCGCCGGCGGCAGCGCCTGGACCGTCCCCGGCGCGGGCAGCGGAACCCGGAACGGGCGGACCCGCTGGGCACCGGAGGCCAGCTGGTGCAGCTCGTCCAGGTGGTCCAGCAGCTCGGCCATCCCGGCCTGCCGGGAGGCGTGGTCGCGGCCGTACGGGGCGGTGTGGGTCAGCCGCACGTTCGGCCAGGAGGCCGCGATCATGCGGTTGCAGTAGCCGCCGGGCAGATCACACGACTCCAGCTCGGTGTAGAGCTCCAGCACCTGCTCCGGCGGCACGTTCAACCGCCGCAGGTCCTGGAGGATCTTCCACTCCGGGTGCGGGGTGCCCGGTTCGCTGCGGTGCAGCAGCTTCTGCTCCGAGCCGTCCGGGCCCCGGTAGCTGAGCGCGGCGAAGTAGCCCGGGCCCACCGCGGGCACCCCGGGCGGCACCGGCGCGCCCGGCGGCGGGCCGGTGACCGGGGTCGGCGGGACGACGCCGGGCGCGGCACCCGCGTTCGGGTAGCCGTACCCGGCCGCGGGCGCGGCCGGAGCCGCCGGGCCGCCGGGCGGCGGCGGGACGGCCGGACCGCCGGACGGCGGGGTGCCCGGGTCCGCCGGGCCGCCGAGCAGCGCGGGGTCGATCGCGCTCGCCAGCTGGGTCGCCTCGTACGCCACACCGGCGGCGGCCGGGGCGGGCCCGCCCTGCGGCGCGGGAGCCGGGGCCTCACCGGAGCGCAGGCCCGCCGGCGGCGGGGGCGGCGGGACCGAACCGCCCGACCGGCCGCCCGCAGCGGCGGCGGGCGTGCCCGACCCCGGGGTCTGCCGCAGCCCGGCGGGCGGGGGCGGCGGCGGGGCCGAGGCGGGGTTGCGGCCCAGCCCGCCCGAGCCGGAGGCACCGGACGGTCCGCCCGGAGCGCCGCGCAGCGCGGCCGGCGGGGGCGGCGGCGGGGCCGAACCCGGGCCGCGGCCGAGACCGGCGCCCTGGGCCGGCGGAGCCGCGGGCGGGGCGGCCGGGCTGGGGGCGCCGGGCAGGCCGGCCAGCCCACCGGGCGAGGCCAGCATGGTGGGCGCCTGCTCCACCGGGGCGGCGGGCGGGGCGGCCGGGGCGCCGGGCAGGCCCATCAGGCCGGGCACGGCGTCCGGCGGCGCGAGCAGCGTCGGCGCCGGCTCGGCGGCCGGGGCGGGCACCGGGACCGGAGCGGGCGGGGCGACGGGCGGCGCGGCCGGGGCCTGGGCCTGGGCCTGGGCGACCGGCGGCTGGGCACCGACCGGCGGCAGGCCGTGGCCGCCGCCCGGGGGCATCAGCATCGTCGCGGCCTCGGCCCCGGCCGGGGCGGGCGCCTCGGGCAGGTCCGAACCGGAGGTACGCAGGCCCTCCGGCATCAGCACGGTCGCCGCCTCGGCCGCGACCGGCGCGGGCGGCGGCGTCGAGGCGCTCGGCGGCAGCGGGGCGGCGAACGGGTCCTCGCCCGGCGGCGGCGCGAGCATGGTCGGCGCGTCCCCGGCGGGCCGCGCGGAGACCGGCGGCTCGGTCAGCACGGCGGGCGCCACCGGTACGGGCGCGGGCGGCAGCGGCGCGGGCGGCACGTCGGCAGGCGCGGGCGCGGCGACCGGTACGGGCGCGGCAGCCGGGGCCGGGGTCGGAGCCGGGGCCGCGGCACCGGCCAGCTTCTCGGCCTCCGCCGCGATCGCCGCCGCCCCCGCCTCCTGCAGCCACTGCGGCGGGCTGAGCAGGAAGGAGGTCGCCTCCACCGGCCCCGGTGCGGGCTTCGCCGCCCCGGCCGGGTTGGCCGCGACCGGCCGCCCGTACACCTCCTCGAACTGCCGGACCACCTCGTTGACGGGCAGCGCGGGCCACAGCGTGCTGGCGCCCGAGTCGCGGGCGATCACCAGCCGCGCCCCGCCCGCACCCGCGCCGCCGTCGGCACCGGCACCGGGCCCACCCGCCGTGTCCGCGGGCGAGACCGCCCAGCAGACGAAGCCGAGGTCGAACTCCCGGACCCGCACCTCGCGCTGCTGCCCGTGCGGCACCCCGCCGTTGACCCACTCCTCGGCGAGCTCCTGCGCCTGCGCGTACGTCACCACGCCCGGTTCACCCCTGTCCCCGTCGTCCCCACTCGTTCCCTCAACGCCGTTCCCGCGCTCACGTCAGTCCACCGGGACGGCCCGGGCGAACCCGCCGTCCACCATCAGCTCCGCGACCGTCTCCAGCTCCGGCGGGCTGCCGGCCAGCCGCAGCAGGAAGGCGTCGAAGTCGTCCCCGCAGGGCAGCAGCAGCCGGGCGCAGCGCTCCTCGGGGGCCTCCGGCCCGCCGGAGTCCCGGGCGTCGTCGTACAGGTGGAACCAGACCGAGCCGATCCGGTCGCCGCGCACCTTGAGCGCGATCAGGCCGCCCTGCGCGTAGGCGATGCCCAGGTAGTCCTTGGTGAGGTGGTCGCGCAGGCACTTGTTGGCGTAGACGACGTCCTCGGTGCCGTACTCCTCGGTGAGGGTGAGGAACGGCTGGTCGAGCAGCATGCCGAGCTCGGTGTCCAGCGCGACGCCGACCGGGCCGCGGCCGCCGCCGAGCTTGAGGAAGGTGCGGTAGGCACCGGGCAGCTGGTAGCCGAGGCGCTCCTCGGCGCGCTGCACCAGGTCCTCGGGGACGCCGATCGGGTCGCCGCCGTCCTTGGCCAGCGAGAAGTGGACGGGCCGGCGCTCCTGCAGCGGGCGGGTGCCCCGGCGGGTGTGGTCGGCGGGCGAGGTGGCCAGGCCGCCGTGGTGGCGCAGCAGGGACTTGACCTCGACCGGGACGAGCTCCATCCGGCGCCAGCCGGGGGCGGCCCGGCCGACCGCGTGGTGCCAGGTCCAGCCGGGCGGGGTGGCCACCGCGGTCTCCAGGTCGGCCCAGAGCGGGTGGCCCTGGGTGAACAGGGCGGCGTTGGCCGAGACGTAGTCGGTCAGCCGCAGTTCGTCCACGCCGAAGCCCTGCGGCGGGTCGGCGACCTCGGCCGCCGCGGCGGCGTACGGACCGAAGTCCGGGTAGCCGGCCTCGTCCACCCGGACCCCGGCCGGGTGCCGCTCGGCACGGACCGGGTCCGGGAACTGCACCACCTGACCTGCGTACGCCGCGTTCGGTGCGGCGGTGACGCCGGGCCGACCTGTCGTCATCTGGGAGCCCCCACTGGCTGCTGCAAAATGCTCGGTGCGCTTGCTGGGCACCAGCCTATTGGGTCACCCGCCCGGCCGACCCCTCGCACCCGGGGCCCGCCGCAACACCTCCACGACCCCTACCTGCCGGGCCTGTGTGACTCGTCGCGGGCGCCGTGGCCGCCGATCGGCCGTACGGGGGCGGCGAGTTCGTCGTCGTCGGTGAGCACCGCCCCGGCGTCGCCGTTGCCACCGGGGCCCGCCCGGGGCCCTCCCGGGGCTCGCTGCCGGAACCGTACCGGGCGGGGTCCGGACCGGGGGCGGTTTCGGTAAATCGACGGACAAGTCATGACGATGCTGTGCGGGTCCGGCCGGTGGGCGGCCAGGATGCGGGTGGGACGGGTGCCCGGCCGGCCGGTGGCCGTACGGGTGTTCGGTCCGCCCCGCACCCCGGTTGTGCGGTTGTCGGTACCGAATGACAGGCTTGCCCCGGGACCGACCGGAGCCAACGGGAACCGGACCGCCAGGAACGAGGAGGAGGACACCGCATGACCACCGGTGAGCCGGCGGGCCCGCCCGTGCTGCGCCACCACCGCGACAGCCTGCTGCCCGCCGTCGCCGCCGCGCTGTCGCCCAAGGGCGGCGAGGTGCACACCCTGGCGGGCGACAAGGACGACCGGCGCCCGGTCCTGCACCCGCTGGTCGGCGAGTTCCTGGACACCCTGCCGGTCGAGGCCCGCGAACGGTTCACCGGCCGCTGCCCGGAGGCCGTCCTGCTCTCCCAGTACCTGACCACGGTCGACGGGAAGCGCTCCAAGCGCGCCGCCCGCAAGCCGATGAGCCTGCAGGAAGCCCGCAAGGCGCTCAAGGGCTCCCGGATGACGACGCTCCGGATCCGCGAGGAGGGCGACCCGGCCCACGGCACCCACGCCCCGCCGTGCCGCTCCTGCGCACCGATGCTGGAGCACTTCACGGTGCAGAGCGTCGCCGTCGGGCCGCCGGCGCGCTGAGCGTCCGCACGCCGGACGCCCGCGCCCGCCCGCCTCCCGTACGCCTCTCGTACGCCCCCTGTCCCCGAGCCCCGGAGCACGCCCTGAACCCGCCCAGCCCGCCCCCGCCCCCGCCGGCCACCCTCGCCCCGGGCACCCCGCCCCCGGCCGGCCCCACCGGGCGGACCCGCCCGCGCTTCCCCGCCGACGTCGCCGCCGAGCTCAAGGCGGCCGGCTGGCACCCCGGCCGCTGGCAGATCCGGCAGGCCGAGGAGTGGGCCGACGCCCTGGTCGGGCACGGCGGTCCCGGCGGCGTCCCGCACGCGGTGTTCCCGGCGGCCGTCGAGGCCTGGGCGGAGTTCGGCGGCCTCGCCTTCGACCTCTCCGGCCCCGGCCGCCAGTTGGCCCGCACCTCGTTCCTGATCGACCCGATGTGCGGGCTGCACCAGCCGCGCACCCTGTTCGACCTCGGCCGGGCCCTGGGCAGCCGGCTCGCCCCGCTCGGCGAGGAGGCCTACGGGCAGGCGCTGCTGGCCGTCGACGAGGAGGCCCGGGTCTACAGCCTGGACCACACCGGCGAGTGGTTCCTCGGCCACGGCATCGACCAGGCGATCAGCACCCTGGTCCTGGGCACCGCCCCGGAACGGCTGCGCACCGCCGAGGAGTACGGCCGCGCGTACGGCCAGGGCCCGTCCACGCCGGGCTGAGGCGCCTCCCGTGGATCAGGCCGGACCCGCGGCGCCCGGCCGGCCGAGCCGGTCCGCGCGGACGGCCAGCCGGGACGGCAGCACCGCCTCGACCCGGAAGCCGCCGTCCGCCTCCGGCCCGGAGGAGAAGGTGCCGCCCAGCGCGATCACCCGCTCCCGCATCCCGACCAGCCCGTTGCCCCCGCTGGGCAGCTGCGCCGCCCCCCGCTCCCCGCCCGGGCAGGCGTTCACCACGCTCACCCGCACCCCGTTCGGCGCGTACGCCAGCAGCACCGACACCTGCGCCCCGCCCGCGTGCTTGTGGGCGTTGGTCAGCCCCTCCTGGACGACCCGGTAGGCGGTCTGCTCGGCCTCGCCGGTGAACTCCTGCCGGCTGCCGCTGACGGTCAGCGTCACGGCCATCCCGGCCGCCCGGGACTGGTCGACCAGCCGGGGCAGCACGGCCAGCGAGTCCGGCTCCTGCGGCCGTTCGTCGTCCATCCGCAGCACGCCGAGGATCTCGCGCAGCTCGTTCAGCGCCTGCCGGCCCACCTCGCCCATCAGCCTGGCGCTCTGCGCGGCCTTCTCCGGGTCCTTGACGGCTATTCGCTCCAGCGCCCCGGAGTGCACCACCATCAGCGAGACCCGGTGGGCGACCACGTCGTGCATCTCCCGGGCGATCCGGGTGCGCTCCTCCAACCGGGCCCGGCGGGCGCGCTCCTGGGCCTGCTCGGCGAGCAGGTCCAGTTCGGTCTCCAGGCCGTGCGCACGGTCCTTGAGCGACTCGATCAGCCGCCGCCGCGCCCCCACGTACAGTCCGGTCACCACCGGGGCGACGGTCAGTCCGACCGCGACCAGCAGCGACAGCACGACCAGGCCCCACAGCGGGGTCCGCTCCGCCGCGACCGAGTCGTCCGGGGTCATCAGCTGGAGCGCCATCACGGCGCCGGCCTCGGCGAAGGCCAGCCCGGACAGCGCCACCACCCGGCGGCGCCGGGACGGCCACTCCCAGGTCTCCGCCAGCGTGTACAGCGACACCACCAGCAGCAGCACGCCCAGCATCCCGGGCAGCACCAGCAGGGTCGCCACCACCGGCACGGCCGGCCACCGCCGGCGCACCACCAGCGAACCGCCGGCCAGCGTGCCGAGCAGGGCGATCCCGGCCATGCCGAGGACGCTCACGTGCATCCGGGCGGAGAGGAAGGCGATCGTGCTGGCCGAGCACTCGACCGCGGCGAGCAGCGCCAGCCCGACGTCGAGGAGGGCGCTGCGCCGCCGCTTCCACCACCAGAACGACCGGACCGGCACGCGCTCCCCAGGCGACTTGCTCATGCGTGACAGGTTAAGCGGCAACCCCCGCCCTTCCCCACCCGGATTGCCCGGCACACCCCCTACCCCCCTCAAGTGGTCCAGACCACAGGTGGTTTTCGGCAGCCCTGTCCGCCATCCGGCCACCTCGCGGACAGCGACCGCCCCGACACCTATGCTGGTCGCGTCGGACAGCGCGGTCCGCACGCGTCACACCCGCCACACTGCGCGTGGACCTGTGACGATGAGCCGTTGCCGAACCCCACCACCAGAGGGAGCCAGCCGTGACCGCTCCGGTCCCCACCCCGGCGGACAGCCCCACCGTCCTCGCCGCCGGCGCAGCCGAGGACAACTCGGCCCTGCGCGCGGACATCCGCCGCCTCGGCGACCTGCTCGGCGAGACGCTGGTCCGCCAGGAGGGCCCCCAGCTGCTGGGCCTGGTCGAACAGGTCCGCCTGCTCAGCCGCACCGACGGCGAGGCCACCGCCGAACTCCTCTCCGACATCGACCTGGACACGGCCGCCAAGCTGGTCCGGGCCTTCTCCACCTACTTCCACCTCGCCAACGTCACCGAACAGGTGCACCGCGGCCGGGAGTTCGCCACCCGCCGCGCCCGCGAGGGCTCGCTGCTGGCCCAGACCGCCGACCAGCTCGCCGAGGCCGACCCCAAGCACCTCCAGGACACCCTGGCCAACCTCGCGGTCCGCCCGGTCTTCACCGCCCACCCCACCGAGGCCGCCCGCCGCAGCGTGCTCAACAAGCTGCGCCGGATCGGCGAACTCCTCGACCGGATCCACCGCGAGGAGCTCAGCAACGGCCTGGCCGCCGCCGACCCGGCCCGCACCAGCAGCGCCAAGCGCTCCGCCGACCGCCGCCTCGCCGAGGTCATCGACCTGCTCTGGCAGACCGACGAACTGCGCATCGCCCGCCCCGAGCCCACCGACGAGGCCCGCAACGCCGTCTACTACCTGGACGAGCTCTACCGCGAGGCCGTCCCCGAGGTGCTGGAGGAACTGCACGAGGAGCTCGCCCGGGTCGGCCTCAACCTGCCCGACGGCGTGCGCCCGCTGACCTTCGGCACCTGGATCGGCGGCGACCGCGACGGCAACCCCAACGTCACCCCGCAGGTCACCTGGGACGTCCTCAACCTCCAGCACGAGTACGGCATCCAGGACGCCCTCGCCGCGATCGACGACCTGCGCAACACCCTCTCCACCTCCGAGCGACTGGCCGGCGCCTCGGTCGAACTGCTCGCCTCGCTCAACACCGACCTGCACCGGCTCCCCGAACTCAGCCCCCGCTACAAGCGGATGAACGCCGAGGAGCCCTACCGCCTCAAGGCCACCTGCATCCGGCTCAAGCTGGAGAACACCCGCGAGCGGCTGGCCGGCGGCACCCCGCACGTCGAGGGCCGCGACTACCTCGGCACCCGCGAACTCGTCGCCGACCTGCGGCTGATCCAGGAATCGCTGCGCGCCCACCGCGGCGAGCTGATCGCCGACGGCCGGCTGGCCCGCGCCATCCGCACCATCGAGGCCTTCGGCCTCCAGCTCGCCACCATGGACGTCCGCGAGCACGCCGAGGCCCACCACCACGCCCTCGGCCAGCTCTTCGACCGGCTCGGCGAGGAGGCCTGGCGCTACGCCGACATGCCCCGCGAGTACCGGCAGAAGCTGCTCGCCAAGGAGCTCCGCTCGCGCCGCCCGCTGGCCCCCACCCCGGCCCCGCTGGACGAGGCCGGCACCAAGACCCTCGGCGTCTTCAACACCATCCGCCAGGGCTTCGAGCGCTTCGGCGACGAGATCGTCGAGAGCTACATCATCTCGATGTGCCAGGGCGCCGACGACGTCTTCGCCGCCACCGTGCTGGCCCGCGAGGCCGGCCTGATCGACCTGCACGCCGGGATCGCCAAGATCGGCATCGTGCCGCTGCTGGAGACCACCGACGAACTCCAGCAGGCCGACCGCATCCTCGACGAGATGCTCTCCGACCCCTCCTACCGGCTGCTCGTCTCGCTGCGCGGCGACATCCAGGAGGTCATGCTCGGCTACTCCGACTCCTCCAAGTTCGGCGGCATCACCACCTCCCAGTGGGAGATCCACCGCGCCCAGCGCCGACTGCGCGACGTCGCCCACCGCTACGGCATCCGGCTGCGCCTCTTCCACGGCCGCGGCGGCACCGTCGGCCGCGGCGGCGGCCCGTCCCACGAAGCCATCCTGGCCCAGCCCTGGGGCACCCTGGAGGGCGAGATCAAGGTCACCGAGCAGGGCGAGGTCATCTCCGACAAGTACCTGCTCCCCTCCCTCGCCCGGGAGAACCTGGAGCTGACCATCTCCGCCACCCTCGCCGCCTCCGCGCTGCACACCGCCCCGCGCCAGGCCCCCGAGGAACTGGCCCGCTGGGACGCCGCGATGGACCGGGTCTCCGAGGCCGCCCACACCTCCTACCGCGCCCTGGTCGACCAGGAGGACCTGCCGAAGTACTTCTTCGCCTCCACCCCGGTCGACCAGCTCGCCTCGCTGCACCTGGGCTCCCGCCCGTCCCGCCGCCCCGACTCCGGCGCCGGCCTGGACGGCCTGCGGGCCATCCCGTGGGTGTTCGGCTGGACCCAGTCCCGCCAGGTCGTCCCCGGCTGGTACGGCGTCGGCTCCGGCCTCGCCGCCGCCCGCGCGGCCGGCCTCGGCGACGTGCTGGACGAGATGCACGGCCAGTGGCACTTCTTCCGCAACTTCCTGTCCAACGTCGCCATGACGCTGGCCAAGACCGACCTGCGGATCGCCCGCCACTACGTCGAGCAGCTGGTGCCCGGCGAGCTGCGGCACATCTTCGACCAGATCGTCGCCGAGCACGACCTCACCCTGCGCGAGGTGCTGCGGCTCACCGGCGAGAACGAACTGCTGGAGCACAACCCGGTGTTGAAGCAGACCTTCACCGTCCGGGACGCCTACCTCGACCCGATCTCCTACCTCCAGGTCGCGCTGCTGCGCCGCCAGCGCGAGGAGGTCGCGACCGGCCGCCCGGAGGACCCGCTGCGCGCCCGCGCGCTGCTGCTCACCGTGAACGGCATCGCCGCCGGCCTGCGCAACACCGGCTGACGCCCGGCCGAACGACGCAGGGCCGGTGTCCACGTCCCGTGGACACCGGCCCTGCGTACGTACGTTCCTACTCCGCGGGCTCGCCCGCGCGCCGGCGCTTGAGCCACAGGGCCGCCCCGCCGGCCACGACCACCAGGCCGCCGCCGACCGCCAGCAGCCCCGCGTCGGGGCCGACCGACTCGCCCAGCAGCGGGGCGAACTGCGCCGCCGCGGGCTCCGGCGTGATCGCCGGATCGGGCTCGGCCACCGGATCGGCGTGCGCCACCGCGCCGCTGGACAGCAGCATCCCGGCCGCCCCCAGGGCACCGGCGGTGCCGACCCGTCGTCCGAACTGCTTGAGCCGGACCACCCGGAGCCGCCGGAGTCGGCGGACCGGACGCAATCTGCGCATCGAGAACTCCCCAGGACCCGTTCGCGTACCGGGCCGACGCTATCCGATCCCGCACAGGGTTCTCACACGGATTCAGGTTTACCGGGCAAGCGTTGTACGACTGTTGTGTACCCGGCACACCGTGCGCATGACGTCACGTCAGACGCCGCCCGTTTCAGGAGTTGTACGTGCCCTGCGCCCGCTCCAGCCCCTCGGACAGCAGCGCCTCCACCGCGTCGGCCGAGCGGTCCACGAACCACTCCAGCTCCTTGCGCTCGGTCGAGGAGAAGTCCTTCAGCACGAAGTCGGCGACCTCCATCCGGCCCGGCGGCCGGCCGATCCCGCAGCGCACCCGGTGGTAGTCCGGGCCCAGCGACTTGGTGATCGACTTCAGCCCGTTGTGGCCGTTGTCCCCGCCGCCCAGCTTGAGCCGCAGCGCCGCGTAGTCGATGTCCAGCTCGTCGTGGACGGCGATCAGCGCCGAGGCGGGCACCTTGTAGAAGTCCCGCAGCGCCGTCACCGGCCCGCCGGAGAGGTTCATGAAGGACATCGGCTTGGCGAGCACCACCCGCTTGCCCGCCAACCGCCCCTCGGCCACCTGGGCCCGGCTCTTGTGCGCCTTGAACCTGGCACCCATCCGCTGCGCCAGCAGGTCGACCACCATGAAACCGATGTTGTGCCGGTTCCGGGCGTACTGCTCGCCCGGGTTGCCCAGCCCCGCCACGAGCCAGGGCCCGTCGTACTCCTCCGCCATGTTTCCCTTCTCCCTCGCGCTCGACTCCGCGCTCGACGCCGCGCCCGACGCCGTCATCCCGATCATCCTGGACGCACCGCTGCCCCGGCCGCTCCAGGGGAGCGACCGGGGCAGCGTTCGAAAGCTACGGGGTACCGGAGGCTCAGGCCTCGGTGCCCTCGGCCTCGGCGGCCTCGGCGTCGGCGTCGGCCTGCGAGGCCTGGGCGCCGATGACCTGCAGCACGACGGCGTCGGCGTCGACGGCCAGGGTGACGCCGGCCGGCAGGGCGATGTCCTTGGCGTGGATGGAGGCGCCGGCCTCCAGGCCCTCGACCGAGACGGTGACGGACTCGGGCAGGTGGGTGGCCTCGGCCTCGACCGGCAGCGCGTTGAGGACGTGCTCCAGCAGGTTGCCGCCCGGGGCCAGCTCGCCCTCGGTGTGGACCGGGATCTCGACGGTGACCTTCTCGCCGCGCTTGACCAGCAGCAGGTCGACGTGCTCGATGGTGCGCTTGATGGCCTCGCGCTGGACGGCCTTCGGCAGGACGTACTCGTCCTTGCCCTCGATCGGAACGACCAGCAGGGCGTTCGGGGTCTTGAGGGCCATCATCAGGTCATGGCCGGGCAGGTTCAGGTGAACCGGGGCGTGGCCGTGGCCGTAGACGACACCGGGGACGAAGCCGGCGCGGCGGGCGCGACGGGCGGCACCCTTGCCGAACTCGGAACGGGTCTCAGCGGCAATGCGGATCTCGGACACGACTGCACTCCTCGTGAAGAATGGCGCGGGGGTGCAGGCAACGCGAAAAACCGCCGGGACCACACCCTCAGTACGTTCGGGGGTCACTCGGCGGCAACGACTTCTGCCGGCGGACGGAATCCGTTACGGCAGCGCGTCGATCACGGAGTCGGTGTCCGTCGAGCGGGCACACGACATCCCTCGCCGAGCAGTTTCACGAGTCTAACCGCACCGGCCCGCTGCGACGAAATCGGGCCCCCGGCCGACGCCCCCGCCGAACCCGGCGCCCCCCGCCGAACCGGCAGCGGCCCCGAACCGGCGGCGGCCCCGGACCGGGGTGGTCCGGGGCCGCCTGCGCGGGGCTTCGTCAGTGCACGCCCTCGAAGAGGCTGGTGACCGAGCCCTCCTCGAAGACCTCGCGGATCGCGGCGGCGATCGACGGGGCGATGGACAGCGTGGTGATCTTGTCCAGCTGGAGCTCGGCCGGGGTGGGCAGCGTGTTGGTGAACACGAACTCGCTGACCCGGGAGTTCTTGAGCCGGTCCGCGGCCGGGCCGGAGAGCACGCCGTGGGTGGCGGCCACCAGGACGTCCGCGGCGCCGTTCTCGAACAGCGCGTCGGCGGCGGCGCAGATGGTGCCGGCGGTGTCGATCATGTCGTCGACCAGGACGCAGACCCGGCCGTCGACGTCACCGACCACGTCGGCCGACAGGATGGTGTTGGCCTGGGTGATGTCGCGGCGCTTGTGGATGATCGCCAGCGGGGCGTCCAGCCGGTCGCACCACTGGTCGGCCACCTTGACCCGGCCGGCGTCCGGCGAGACGACGGTCAGCTTGGAGCGGTCCACCTTCTCGCCGATGTAGTCGGCCAGCAGCGGCAGCGCGAACAGGTGGTCCACCGGGCCGTCGAAGAAGCCCTGGATCTGCGCGGTGTGCAGGTCGACGGCCATCAGGCGGTCGGCACCGGCCTGGCGGAGCAGGTCGGCGACCAGACGGGCCGAGATGGGCTCGCGGCCGAGGTGCTTCTTGTCCTGGCGGGCGTACCCGTAGAACGGCAGGATCGCGGTGATGCTCTTGGCGGAGGCCCGCTTGAGAGCATCGATCATGATCAGCTGTTCCATGATCCACTGGTTGATGGGAGCCGTGTGGCTCTGCATCACGAAGCAGTCCGCGCCACGCGCCGACTCCAGGAAGCGGACGTAGATCTCGCCGTTGGCGAAGTCCAGGGCCTTGGTCGGGACCAGCTCGGTCCCCAGCGCCTCGGCAACCTCCCTCGCCAGCTCCGGGTGGGCACGGCCGGAGAAGAGCTTGAGCTTCTTCTCACCCGACGTCGTGATCCCGCTCACTGCACCGTCTCCTCGTGTTGCGGACGCTGAACCCCGCTCCCGAGGAGGGCAGGCGCAGCCCGCACTCACGAGGGGATCGGGGAATGTCGGTACGCCTGGACACGGGCGGTAAGCCCAGTGGCGCACGTATGTCCCCCAGGTTACGCGCCCGCGCAGAAACCGTCCGCCCCGGGGACCGGCCGACCGGTCCCCGGCGGGCGCGTCAGACCTCGGCCGCGCCGTCGGTCGCGGCCCGCGCGGCCTGCGCGGACACCGTGCCCGGGCGCTTGCGCTCCACCCAGCCCTCGATGTTGCGCTGCTGCGCGCGGTTCACGCCGAGTGCGCCGGGCGGAACGTCGGTGGTGATCACCGAGCCCGCGCCGGTGTAAGCGCCGTCACCGACGGTCACCGGGGCGATGAACATGTTGTCCGAGCCGGTGCGGCAGTGCGCCCCGATGACGGTGCGGTGCTTCTTCACCCCGTCGTAGTTCACGGTGACCGAGGCCGCGCCGACGTTGGTGCCCTCGCCGATCGTGGCGTCGCCGATGTAGGAGAGGTGCGGCACCTTGGCGCCCTCGCCCAGCTCGGAGTTCTTGACCTCGACGTAGGTGCCGACCTTCGCCTTGCGGGCCAGCTTCGCCCCCGGCCGCAGGTAGGCGTACGGGCCGGTGGAGGCGAGCTCGCCGATCTCGGCGCGGTCGGCCGTGGTGTTGCTCACACGGGCGCCGGCGCCGACCAGGGTGTCCCGGAGGGTGGAGTTCGGGCCCACCTCGCAGTCCTCGCCCAGGTGGGTCGCGCCCTGCAGCTGGGTGTTCGGCAGCACCACGGCGTCCGGCTCGTACGTCACCTGGACGTCCATCCAGGTGCTGGCCGGGTCGACCACGGTGACGCCCGCGCGCATCGCCCGCTCCAGCAGGCGGTCGTTCAGCAGCCGGCGGGCCTGCGCGAGCTGGACCCGGTCGTTGATGCCCAGGATGTCCCGGTGGTCCTCGGCGACCACGGCGCCGACCCGGTGCCCGGCCTCGCGCAGGATCTCCAGGGTGTCGGTCAGGTACTCCTCGCCCTGCGAGTTGTCGGTGGTCAGCTCGGCCAGCGCCTCGGTGAGCAGCTTGGCGTCGAAGGCGAACACGCCCGAGTTGATCTCGGCGATGGCGCGCTGGGTGTCGCTGGCGTCCCGCTCCTCGACGATCGCGGCGACGGTGCCGTCCTCGTCGCGCAGGATGCGGCCGTAGCCGAAGGGCTCGGGGACGACGGCGGTCAGCACGGTGACGCCGTTCTGCTGGGCCTCGTGCGAGCGGGCCAGCCGGCGCAGGGTGTCCCCGGTGAGCAGCGGCGAGTCCCCGGCGGTGACGATCACGGTGCCGTCCAGCGTCACGCCGTCGGCGGCCAGCGACTCCAGCGCGGTGCGGACCGCGTGGCCGGTGCCGTTCTGCTCCTCCTGCACGACCGGGCGCACGGCCGGGTAGTGCGTCGCCAGGTGCTCCTCGACCTGCTCGCGCTGGTGGCCGACCACCACGACGAGCTGCCCCGGCGTCAGTTCCCCGGCCGCCGAAACCGCGTGACCCACCAGCGAGCGCCCGCACACCTCGTGCAGCACCTTGGGCACCTTGTTCGACTTCATCCGGGTCCCACCACCGGCGGCGAGCACGACAACGGCGGCAAGCGAATTGGCACCCATGCGGGGAGGCTCCTCATTAGGTTCAAAGAGAGGGCAGAGCAGGCCAGAACGCGGTCCGCACATGTGCTCTGGCAGTTCGAGGATAGTGCGGGGCGGCGAGCCGAAACGCCAGACGCCCGGCCCGCGCATGCCCGCCCGCGGCCGTACTCAGTGCTCCCGGAGGAGGATTCGAACCCCCATAAGCTGGACCAAAACCAGCTGTCCTGCCCTTAGACGATCCGGGACCGGAGCTCCACCGCCGGAGGCCCGGCGGCGCGCTGGGCCAAGACTACGGGGTAGCGCGCCTCACATCTACCACCAATGCCGACCCTCCTGGCCCGTCCGATCCGGGCACGGGAGGGGTTCCGGGTTCATCCATCCAGTCGGGTGAATTCACTCAAGCGCCGCGCGGGGGTGTGTTCCCCTGGACACGGAGCGCAACCTACGATGCCGTAGGTTACGCCAACGTAGGTCCGCTCTGTCCCGTTCCGGGACGCCGCGAAGGGACGCCCATGACCATCCAGGCCGACGAGGCGCACGCGGGGGCCACCGCCCTCCCCGACCCCTCCCCCGATCCCTCCGCCGACGCCGCGACCCGGCTGTCCGCCACCCGCGGCGGCGAGAAGCAGGGGGCCGCCGAGCGGATCGCGCTCGGCCTCTTCATCCTCGTCCCGTTCGCCGCGCTGGTCGCCGCCGTACCGGTGGCCTGGGGCCGGGGGCTCGGCTGGACCGACGTCGCGGTCACCGTCGCCATGTACTTCCTCACCTGTCACGGCATCACCGTCGGCTACCACCGCTACTTCACCCACGGCTCCTTCAAGGCCCCCCGCCCGATGCGGCTGGCCCTCGCCGTCGTCGGCAGCCTCGCCGTCGAGGGACCGCTGGTGCGCTGGGTGGCCGACCACCGCAAGCACCACCGGTTCAGCGACAAGGACGGCGACCCGCACTCGCCGTGGCGCTACGGGGAGAGCGTCCCGGCCCTGGTCAAGGGCCTGTGGTGGGCCCACATGGGCTGGATGTTCGACGAGGAGCAGACCCCGCAGCTCAAGTACGCCCCGGACCTGGTCGGCGACCCGGCGCTGCGGCGGATCTCCCGGCTGTTCTGGCTCTGGACCACCATCTCGCTGCTGCTGCCCGCGCTGGTCGGCGGCCTGGTGAGCCTGTCCTGGGAGGGCGCGCTGTCCGCCTTCTTCTGGGGCTCGCTGGTGCGGGTCGCCCTGCTGCACCACGTCACCTGGTCGATCAACTCGATCTGCCACGCCATCGGCCGGCGCCCGTTCCGCTCCCGGGACCGCTCCGGCAACGTCTGGTGGCTCGCGGTGCTCTCCTGCGGCGAGTCCTGGCACAACCTGCACCACGCCGACCCGACCTCGGCCCGGCACGGCGTCCTGCGCGGACAGATCGACTCCTCGGCCCGGCTGATCCGCTGGTTCGAGCTGGCCGGCTGGGTCCGGGACGTCCGCTGGCCGGACGCGGAGCGGATCGCCGCCCGCCGCGCCGCATGAGGCGGCGCTTCCAGCATGATGTAGGGGTGAACGGGAGCAGCGCAGACAGCACAGGCGGTCACCACAGCACGCGGACGGACCCGGCGCCCGGAACGGCGCCGGCCCGTCCGCGGGCCGCTGCGGCGCCGGGCGCGGCTCCCGACGGCGGTGCCGACCGGACCGCGGACGGCGCCGCCGACCGGTCCGCGGCCGCCCCGGCCCCGCGCCGCCGGGGCGGCCGGGTCCGGATGACCGGCAAGCAGCGCCGGGAACAGCTGCTGGAGATCGGCCGGACGGTCTTCGCGGAGCGCGGCTACGACGGCACCTCGGTGGAGGAGATCGCCGAGCGCGCCGGGGTGTCGAAGCCCGTGGTGTACGAGCACTTCGGGGGCAAGGAAGGGCTCTACGCGGTGGTGGTGGACCGCGAGATGCAGCTGCTGCTGGACATGGTGACCGGGGCGCTGACCGGCGGGCACTCGCGCGAGCTGCTGGAACAGGCCGCCTTCGCGCTGATGGACTACATCGACACCTCGACGGACGGCTTCCGGATCCTGGTCCGGGACTCCCCGGTGGCCCAGTCGACCGGCACCTTCGCCTCGCTGATCAGCGACATCGCGACCCAGGTCGAGGACATCCTGGGCCTGGAGTTCAAGTCCCGGGGCTTCGACGCCCGGCTGGCCCCGATGTACTCGCAGATGCTGGTCGGGATGGTCGCGCTGACCGGCCAGTGGTGGCTGGAGGTCCGCAAGCCGGACAAGGCCACGGTGGCGGCGCACCTGGTGAACCTCGCCTGGCACGGGCTGGAGGGCCTGGAGCGGCACCCGAGGCTGGTCGGCGACCGCCTGACCTGACCGTCCGCCCGTCCGCCCGTCCGCCCGCCCGTCGTCACGCCGGGCGACGGGCTACCGCCTGACCCCGACCGCGAAGATCCGCCGGAACGGGAAGACCGTCCCGTGCGGCCCGGCCGGGTAGGCCTCGCGCAGCAGCCGCCCGTACTCGGCGAGGAAGGCGGCCCGGTCGGCCGGGTCGGCGAGCCGGCCGAGGACGGGCCGCAGCGCGGTCCCCTTGACCCACTCCAGCACCGGGTCCGGCCCGGGCAGCAGGGTGCTGTAGGTGGTCTCCCAGACGTCGGCGGCGCAGCCGGCCCCGGCGAGGACGTCCAGGTACCGCCCGGGCGGGTGGACACCGCCCCGGACGGCGTCGGCGCCGAGGGCGTCGCGCCAGCGGGCGCTGCGGCGCAGTTCGGCGAGCAGGGTGTGGCTGGGGGCCTCGAAGTTGCCGGGCACCTGGACGGCGACCACCCCGCCGGGCTCCAGGGCGTCCGCCCAGCGCGCCAGCACCGCCAGGTGGCCGTCCACCCACTGGAGGGTCGCGTTCGAGGCGATCAGGTCGGGCGCGGCCGGGGCCGGGTCGTAGTCGCGGGCGTCGGCGAGCAGGTAGTCGGCGGTGGGCTCGCCGTCGGTGCGGGCGGCCTCCAGCATCGGGGCGGAGCTGTCGAGGCCGGTGAGCCGGGCCTTCGGCCAGCGTTCGCGCAGGACGGCGGTGGAGTTGCCGGGGCCGCAGCCGATGTCGAGGACCGTCGGGGCGGGCTCGTTCGGCAGGGCGGGGACGCGGGCGAGCAGGTCGCGCAGCGGGCGGGTGCGTTCGTCGGCGAAGCGCAGGTACTGCGCCGGGTCCCAGACGGGGCTGGTCATGGTTCACCTCGCAGGTATCTCGACATCAAGATATCGCCGAAAAGCCTCGCTGGCACATTTCTCGATGTCAAGAGACTTCACATCGACACATCCACCGATACACTGATCGTCATGGAGGACGAGGTCGACAGGCTGGTCGCGGCGTGGCGCCGGGAGCGCCCCGACCTCGACGTGGAGCCGCTGGAGGTGCTCAGCCGGGTCAGCCGGCTCGCCCGCCACCTCGACCGCGCCCGCCGCACCGCCTTCGCCGAGCACGGGCTGGAGCCCTGGGAGTTCGACGTCCTGACCGCCCTGCGGCGGGCCGGCTCCCCGTACCAGCTCTCCCCCGGCCAGCTGCTCACCCAGACCCTGGTCACCTCCGGCACCATGACCAACCGGATCGACCGCCTCACCGGCAAGGGCCTGGTCAAGCGCCTGCCCGACCCCGACGACCGGCGCGGCGTGCTCGTCCGGCTCACCGACGACGGCCGCGACCGCGCCGACCAGGCCCTGGCCGGCCTGCTCGCCCACGAGCGCGAACTGCTGGCCCAGCTCAGCTCCGGCCAGCAGGGCGAACTCGCCGGCCTGCTGCGGCTGCTGGTCGCCCCGTTCGACAACATCCCGGGCTGACGACCACCGCTGCGGCGTCCGGCCCCGACGCTCCGCTACGGCTTCCCGCTACGGCGTGGAGGCGATCGACGGCGGCGCGGCCGGCTCCGCCGGACTGACCCCGGCCCGGCGGGCCACCGCGACGGCGGCCAGCGTGGAGTGCACCCCCAACTTCCCCAGCACGTTCTGCATGTGGGTGCGGACGGTGTGCGGCGACAGGTACAGCCGCTCCGCCACCGCCTGCCGACCCAGGCCCGCCACCATGCAGCGCAGGATCTGCTTCTCCCGCGGGGTCAGGGTGTCCACCAGGCGCTCGCTCTCGGTGCGGTCCCGCCGGGCCGTCGTGAGCTCGCGGATCACCCCGGTGAGCAGCGCCGGCGGCAGGTGGGTCTCGTCCCGCAGCACCCCCCGGACCACCGCGAGCAACCGGGCCAGCGAACTCTCCTTCGCCACCCAGCCGGTGGCACCCGCGTGCAGCGCCCGGGCGGCGCGGTGCGGATCGTCCGCGGTGGCCAGCACCACCCCGCGCAGCCCCGGATGCGCCCGGCGGAGCCGGCCCAGCAGGGTGATGCCGTCCGGCGGCGGGGCCGTGGGCCGCAGCTGCTCGGCGCGGAGCTGGTCCGGGGGACGGGCGGCGGCGGTCGCCGGGACGGGCGGGGCGAGCGGGGCGGCACCCGGCCTGCGGGCGGCGGGCACCCCCGGGGCCGGGCGGCGCCGGGCCTCCTCGGCCGCCTCCGGACCGGGCCGGGCCCGGGCCGCCGGACCGCCCGCTTCACCCCCCAGGTCGGCGTCGATCAGCGCCACGTCGTAGGCCCGCCCCTCGGCCGCGGCCCGCTCCAGCGCCCGCTCGGCGGCGGCCGCGCTACCGGCCGCGCCCACCTCCACATCGGGCTCGGCGGCGAGCGCCGCGGCCAGTGCCTCGGCGAAGATCCGGTGGTCGTCGACCACCAGGACCCGGATCCGCCCCATCGTCACTACCCCCTGCTCAGAGCGCCCGAGCCCGGGGACGGGGGCCGGTCCGGCGTCCGCGTTCCGGACCCGCCGTTCCGCCCGCCCACCGGTGGCCGGTGAAGCCGAAAGGACGCCGGCCCCCACCGGTACCGCACTCAGCGTACGGGCCGGGAAACGCTCCCGTGGCGGTTCGGTGAAGTTTCGTCAGGTGGTGCGCGAGGGGCCGGACTTGACCGGGCGGACGACCCCCGGGGGTGCGCTCGCGGTGGAGCGCGCCCCGGGAGCCGTCCCGTTCCGGCCCGGCCGGCGGGGCCGTCGCCGGACTGCCCGCCGGTCTGCTCGCCGACCTACTCGTCGGACTGCTCGCCCGACTACTCGCCGGTCTGCTCCAGGGTGAACTTCCAGGCGTCGGCGACGATGTCGTCCAGGTTGGGGCGGCGCGGCGTCCAGCCCAGCTCCTGGTGGGCCCGCTCGGCCGAGGCCACCAGCACGGCCGGGTCGCCCGCGCGGCGGCCGACGACCTGCACCGGGATCTCCCGGCCGGTGACGCGCTTGACCGACTCGATCACCTCGCGCACCGAGAAGCCGCTGCCGTTGCCCAGGTTGCAGATCAGGTGCTCGCCCGGCTTGGCGGCGTCCAGCGCCAGCAGGTGCGCGTCGGCCAGGTCCGCGACGTGGATGTAGTCGCGGATGCAGGTGCCGTCCGGGGTCGGGTAGTCGTCGCCGAACACCGCGATGTGCGGGCGCCGGCCGAGCGCGGCCTGGAAGACCAGCGGGATCAGGTGCGACTCGGGGTCGTGCCGCTCGCCGTAGGCGCCGTACGCGCCGGCCACGTTGAAGTAGCGCAGCGAGACGGCGGCCAGGCCGTGCGCGACGGCCTCGCTGGTGATCATGTGGTCCATGGCGAGCTTGCTGGCGCCGTAGGTGTTGGTCGGCGAGGTCCGGGCGGTCTCGGCGATCGGCACGACCTCCGGCTCGCCGTAGACGGCCGCGGTCGAGGAGAACACCAGCTTGCGCACGCCCGCGGCGCGCATCGCCGTGATCAGCTCCAGCGAGCCCGCCACGTTGTTGCGCCAGTACTTCTCCGGGTCCACGACCGACTCGCCGACCTGCGAGGAGGCGGCGAAGTGCAGCACGCCGTCGAAGGAGCCGTCCAGCACCCGGCCGGCCTCCTGGATCCGGCCCTCGACGAACTCGGCGCCGGCCGGGACGCCCTCGCGGAAGCCGGTGGAGAGGTCGTCCAGGACGGTCACCTGGTGACCCGCCTCCAGCAGGTGCGCGGCCACCACGCTGCCGACGTAGCCGGCGCCACCCGTGACCAGGTACTTACTCATGATGAGACCTCCAGCGGGCGATGGTCCGCGCGGTCGGCGGCGCCATCGACGGAATGCGTACGACTGCGCTCAATTGTCCCTGCCCGCCGGGGTGCTCCGGACCACCGGGGCGGTCGCTCCCCGGCATTCTCACCCACTCCTCAGCCGACCTCCACGGCGCTGCCGCGCCGCCGCCCCGCGGGCAACCCGGCAACCCGGCAGCCCGCTCAGCCGTCGGCGGTCCGCCGGCCGTCGGCCATCCGCTCCAGCAGGCCGGTGCGCGCGGCCACCGCGGCCGCCTCCAGCCGGGTGCGCGCCCCCAGCTTCATCAGCACCCGCTGCACGTGGGTGCGGGCGGTGCTCGCGGCGATCCGCATCCCGGCCGCGATCGCCGCGGTGTCCTCGCCGTCCGCGATCCGGGCCAGCACCTGCACCTCACGGCGGGTCAGCAGCCGCAGCAGCCGGACCGCCTCGTCGTCCGGCTCGGCCACCGGGCGCAGCAACTGGTCGAAGGCCCCGCGCAGGACGTCCACCGTCACCGCGGCCTCGCCCGCCCGGGCCCGCCCGATCGCCCGCTCGACCACCTCGATCCGCTCGTCGCTGGGCACGTACCCCGCCGCCCCGGCCGCGAACGCGCAGGCCACACCCCGGAGTTCACCCACCGGCCCGAGCACGATCACGGCCACCTCGGGCCGCTCCCGGCGGATCCGGCGCAGCCCGTCGAAAGCCCCCGGCTCGCCCGGCGCGGACACCCCCAGCAGACACACCTCGGGCCGCCGCCCGACCACCAGATCGGCCGCCACACCGGCCGGCGAGCCGACCGCGAGCACCCGGTGCCCGCGCAGTTGCAGCGCGGTGGCCAGCGCCTCGGCCAGCAGCCGGTGGTCGTCGACCACCACGAGTCGAACACCCATGACGCCCTCCCGGTCGGGGTCCGGCTCGCGCCCGCACCCCGCGGGCGGGCGGCCGATGACGCACCATCACAACGCATTCCGTACCCGACCCGCTAGGCCACCGAGGATCGCGGGACCAGCGGCGGAACGGGGCGGAGCCCGGTGCACAGAACGCGAAAGACCCCCGCCGCGAGGCGAGGGTCTTTCAGTGGAGCCCCCATGCGGAATCGAACCGCAGACCTTCTCCTTACCATGGAGACGCTCTACCGACTGAGCTATAGGGGCTTGGCCTTGCGTTTCCGCCTGGCCGGTCGAACAAGGAAGACATTACACGGCCGTCGGCCCGGAAGGGAAATCGGCTCCACCCCGGGCCCCGTGGGCCGTCAGCCCCCGGCGTGCGCCGCGTCGAACTCCTCGCGGGCCGCAAGCATCTGCCCGGCGCGGCGCTCCGTCCAGCGCCCGAGCGGGGCGACCAGCGCGGCCAGCTCGCGGCCGAGCGGCAGCAGGTCGTAGACCACCCGCGGCGGCGTCTCCGGGAAGACCGTGCGGAGCACCAGCCCGCTGCGCTCCAGGCTCCGCAGCGACTGGGTGAGCATCTTGCGGCTGACCCCGCCGACCCCGCGCTGGAGCTCGGAGAAGCGCTGCGGCCCACAGGCGGACAGGCTCATCAGGATCAGCATCGACCACTTGTCGGCGAGCTCGGCGAACAGCTCGCGACTGGGGCAGAGCTGGGCGAAGACGTCCAGCTCCGGTCCCGGCTCCGGCTCCGGTCCCGGCCCCGGCTCCGGCTCCGGCACCCGGCCTTCGCCTGCCGGCTGCCGGCCTCCGCCTTCCGGCTCCCGCCCGACCCCGGCGTCTTCCGCCCGTCGCTCGACCTCGACCCGGGCCGCTTCCTCCGTCGTCATACGCCCAGGGTAGACCTGCGGTCTCCGATCCGCACCTGGTCTCTACTGGAGACCTGGTCTATATTGGAGACCGTTCGACGGAGCGGGCCCGCCCCGCTCCGTCCTCCTTGCCCTCCCCTGCTCACGCCGTCCCGTCCCCAGGAGTGCCCGCATGACCGCCATCCGCCCGACCGTCGCCCTCGCCTACCACTCCGGCTACGGCCACACCGCCGTGATCGCCGAGGCCGTCGCCCGAGGCGCCGCCGCAGCGGGCGCCGAGGTCGTCACGATCGCCGTCGACACCATCACCGAGGAGCAGTGGGCCCAGCTGGACGCCGCCGACGCGATCGTCTTCGGCTCCCCCACCTACATGGGCACCGCCTCCGGCGCCTTCCACGTCTTCGCCGAGGCCAGCAGCAAGCGCTGGTTCACCGACGCCTGGAAGGACAAGCTCGCGGCCGGCTTCACCAACTCCGCCTCCAAGAGCGGCGACAAGGCCGGCACCCTCGGCTTCTTCCAGACCCTCGCCGCCCAGCACGGCATGAACTGGGTCAACCTCGGCCTCAAGCCCGGCTGGAACGCCACCACCGCCTCCGAGGACGACCTCAACCGCCTCGGCTTCTTCACCGGCGCCGCCGCCTCCTCGCCCGCCGACGCCGGCCCCGAGGCCGTCCACAAGGCCGACATCGCCACCGCCGAGCACCTGGGCGAGCGCGTCGCCCGGCACACCGCCGTCGTGCTGGCCGGCCGCGCCGCCCTGGCCGGCTGAGCCCTGGCCGACTGCTGGGCCCTGGCCGACCGAGGCCGCACCGCCGCACCGCCTCGCCGCCGCACCGCACGGCTACGCCGCCGGATCCGCCCCCAACACGGGCGCCCGGCGGCGTCCGCCGTCCACCGCCGCCAACTCCGCACCCGTGGTGTCCGGCAGCAACCACAGGCAGCCCAGCGCCACCAGCCCCAGCACCCCCAGGTACCAGCCGACCGGCTGCGCCGTCCCGTACACCCCGGTCAGCCGCGTCGCCACCAACGGCGTCAGCGCCCCGCCGACCACCCCGCCCAGGTTGTACGTCAACGCGGCACCCGTGTAGCGCACCCGGGTCGGGAACAGCTCCGGCAGGAACGCCGCCACCGGGCCCATCAGGCACCCCAGCACCACCATCGCCCCGGCCAACGCCAGGAACATCAACGGCCGGCGCACCGTCTCCAGCAGCGGGAACAGCACCAGCGACCAGCCCGCCGCCAGGCCCGCCGCCCAGCGCAGCGTCCGCCGCCGCCCCCACCGGTCACTGTGCGCCGCGCTCAGCCACACCGTCACGGCCCCGCCCACCGCACCGACCAGCAGCATCGCCAGCACCACCGTGCTCGCCACCCCCAGGCCGGACGTCGCGTACGCCAGCGCGTACGTGGTGGTCAGGTAGAACAACGCGTACCCGAGCGTGATCGCCCCACCCCCCGCCAGCACCGGCCGCCAGTGCTCCCGCAGCACCTCCACCACCGGCGGGCGGTCCCGCCGCTCGTCCGCCCGGAACAACGGCGTCTCCGCCAGCCGCAGCCGCACGAACAGCCCCACCGCCACCAGCACCAACGAGGCCAGGAACGGCACCCGCCAGCCCCACGCCCGGAACGACCCCTCGTCCAGGGTGAGTTGGAGCACCAGGAACGCCCCGTTCGCCAACACGAACCCGCCCGACGGCCCCAACTGCAGGAACCCGCCGTACCGCCCGCGCCGCCCGGCCGGCGCGTTCTCCGCGATCAGCAGCGCCGCCCCGCCCCACTCCCCGCCCAACCCGACGCCCTGGCACACCCGCAGCACCACCAGCAGCACTGGCGACCACCACCCCCACACCGCGAACCCCGGCAACAACCCCACCGCCACCGTCGCCAGACCCATCAGCAACAGCGACACCACCAACGTCGCCTTCCGCCCCACCCGGTCCCCGAAGTGCCCGAACACCACCGCCCCCAACGGCCGGGCCAGGAACGCCACCGCGTACACCGAGAACGCCGCCAACAACGCCCCGGCCCCACCCAGCCCGGGAAAGAACACCGGCCCGAACACCAGGGCCGCCGCCGTCCCGTACAGGAAGAAGTCGTAGAACTCGATCGCCGTCCCGATCAACGCCGCAGCCGCGGCCCGCCTCAACTGCCCGGCCCGCCGGGCACCCTCCGCATCCATACCACCACCCTCGCCACCCCCACCCCACCCCCGCCAGCACCCACCCGAGTGACCCCGGCGCACACCCCACCCCCAGCGCCCACCAAAAAGCCCGAGCGCCGCCACCGCGACACCCGGGCCCACCTGCCCCAACCCGCCTACTGCGCGTACGGATTGCCCCCCGGAGGCCCCGGCGGCACGGCAGCCCTCCGCCGACGCACCACCGCGAACACCACACCCGCCACCACCAGCAGCCCGGCCACCACCCCACCCACGACCGGCAGCACACCACCCGACCCGGACGACGCCCCAGCCTTCGGCTCCGCAGTCGGCGCACCCACCGCCACATCGGACGGACTTCCACCAGGGCCCGCAGCCGACGACGACGGAGCCTTGGAGACAGCGGACGCGGACGGGCTCTTCGAGGGCACGGGATCCGCCACCGGCACCGGAGACACATCCGCTGGACCAGGATCCCCGGGCTCCGTCAGAGCGATCCGCGGCCGTACGACTCCGTATCCGACATCATTGCTGCGGGCGGACCCGTCAGTCGGCTTCCCCGCCGTGTTGATGAGAACTCGGAGAACCTGATTCGCGGTCCATTCCTTGTGCACCGACCAGACCAGGGCTGCCGACGCAGATACCAATGCGGCTGCGTCGGACGTGCCGTGGCTCTTGCAGTACCCGGTATCAGCTGTACAGGCCGCGATGATGTCCATGCCGGGCGCGGCCAGGATCACTTGCGGCCCCTGCTCGGATTCGGACGTTGCGATGACATCGTGATCAACTGCACCGACGCCAACCACATTGGGGAGACCGCCTGGATAGGAGACAGGGTTCCCCGACTGTGCCTCGTTCCCAACGCTCGCCACAACCAGGGATCCCTTGGCCCTTGCCTGGGCAATAATCCGCTTCAGTTTGTCGACGTCGTCCGAAGCAAATCGGACCGCATCCAAACCTTGCGAGATATTGATGACCTTGGCCCCTTGGTCGACCGCATAAGTGACGGCCTGACCGATCTGGTCGAGGAAGTCGGACGGGGAAATCGCTGAGCCCGAGCCATTGTTGATCTTCAGGGGGAGGATCTTGGCTCCTGGAGCCAGGCCGTATGCACCCGTCCCCCCGACGCTCTTCCCGGTCCCAGCGATCAGGCTCGACATCTCCGTACCGTGCCCGTCGGTGTAGGTCCCTACGCCGTCGGAGCCACCGCTGAAGTCCTTTCCTGGCAGGAACTGCCCCACGAGATCGGGGTGATCCAGCTTGAATCCACCGTCAATGACCGCAACAGTGATGCCCTGTCCCTTGGAGGTCGTCCACATCTCCGACGCATGCATGGCATCCAGATGCCATTGCTTCTCACGGATCGATCCCTCTGCCACTGCAGGCACTGTCATCGGGCCGACTACGGCTCCCGCCGCCAGAAGCGCCGCAACCGCAGCCCGGCAACGCCCACGCGCGTTCGTCCGCCCCATCACCACTCCTCGTCTGCCTCCCCACAGGCCGGGAAAGCGTGCCCCGAACAGATCTGCCCGGCCACTGGGCAGGCCCAGTGGCCGGGCAGACGATGCCGTCCTACTCAATCACGTCCGGGTTGCTGTGCGGCGTACCGCTGGTCCACGTCTCTTCGTCCTCGTGGAGGTAGTCCGCGCGGTTACGGCGGTCGCGGTCCTTCTTACCGCCGTGACCGCCCGCACCCGGGGCCACCATGCCGTTCTGCCCGGGCCGTGCACCGCCCTCGGCAGCTTCCGCCGCAGCCGCGCGGTTGCGCAGGCCCGTGCCGCCAGGGGTGAACTCCCCACCGGCAGCAGGGCCCTTGCGGCCGCCGACCGTGCCGCCCGGGGTCGAGGTCAGACCCCGGCCGCGCGCACCACCGGCACCGCCGACGACGCCGTGGCCGCCGCCCATGCCCGGGTGCATGCCACCCATTCCGCCGCCCATGGCCGAACCGCCGACCCGGCCGCCGCCCGGCGCGCCCTCACGGCCGAAGACCGTTCCGCTCGGGAGTCCCGGGGTACCGGCCTTGCCGGGGACCGAACCGCCGCTGAACGGGCCGGTACGGAGGGGAACCGAGCCGCCGCCCTTGCCGGGGATGCCGCCGATGCCCGCCGGGAAGCCGGAGATGGGGCCGCTGCCCGGCGTGCCGGGCAGCCCGCCCCGGCCATCGGGACCGCCGGGGTAGCCGGGAGTTCCACCCGGACCGCTCGGCAGCACCGGGCCGCCCCCGGGACCGACCGGAGTGGTCTGGTCCGGCAGGGTCGGGATGCTGTCGAGACCGGTGCCGGGACGGGTGACCGGGTCCGACGGGTGGGACGGCGGGGTCGGGGTGCCCGGGTCCTGCGGCGGGGGCGGCAGCTGCCCGCCGCCGTAGGGCGGAGTCGGGCCGGGGTGGGTCGGGTTGTACGGGTCCTGCCAGCCTGATCCCGGGTCGCGCTGCCGCATGGTGGGGCCGTCATAGGAACCCACGGACGGGTTGGAGCTTCCGCCACTCCTGCTACCCGCTGAACGAGGGGCGCGCACGGACCCGCCGTAGCTGCCGCTGGTGCTCCCACCGTCGCGGGAGACCGCAGTGGAATCGTTCTGGTTCGCCCCGGGCGTCCCGGGCAGCACCACGTTGTCGCCCAGCCCGTTCAGCGTCGTCGTCGCAGCGGCGTAGGCCTCGCCCAGCTTCTCCATCTGGCGGATGGCTTCCTGGTGTGCGTCGTAGACTTCCTTCGTTCCGGCCATCGCCTGCGTCTCGGAGACCCAGTTCGGGTTCTTCCGCTTCATGGCTGCGTCGATGTCCCCGGTGGAAGGGCCGTTCGGGTTCCAACCGACTGTATTCAGCTGCCTGATCACATCGGGGTCGGGGTTCCCCTGGTTCCTCCGCCCGCTCACCCAGCCGAGGGCTTCCGTCGGCACCTTGGGCATCGCGGCCTTGGCCGTGCTGAGCGCCTCACCGGCCTGGTTCATGGCATCGCCCGCGCCCACCGAGTAGGTTCCCAGCTTCTCGGCGGACTGCTGCAGATTCCCGGCCCACGTCTTGAAGTTCTCCGCGGCTTGGCCTTCCCAGGTGACCTTGGAGAGGTGCGACTTGAGTGCCTCACTCAACTCCTTGAGGACGCCGCCGGCCTGTTGCAGCTTCCCGCCGCGGCTCAGGACCGTCGCGGGATCGGTTCCCCCGACCATGTCCGCGAGGACTTGATGATCCATGCCTTCGAACTTCGACTGGACTGCCACTACTCTCTCCCCGTTCCCCGTGAACCGTCTTCGTCGACCGCCATCAGAAGTCCTTGGCGCCGGTCCGCTTCGACCCCGGGCCACTCGTTCCCGTCAGACCCGCACTCTGCGCGACCGCGTTCTGATCGGCTGTCGCGTTGTCCTCGTTGGTCGAGTAGTTGTGCGCCGTGGACGCGACCGCGCTCTGCATCGCCTTGATCTGGGACGTGAAGTCCTTGTGCAGCTTGACGAGCTGGGTGTGGACCTTCTCATAGGTCGAGGACAGCGCGACCGCTTCCACGAACTGGTGAGCCTGGCCCCCGCTGACGAAGCTCTTCTGGGACACCTTCTGCGCCTCGAGCTTGTACGACGCGGCCTCCGAGCCCTCCATCGCCGCGAGCAGGGCCTCGACCTTCTTGGCGAACTCAGTGAGGGTGTTGATCTCGACCTGGACGTCGTGCTTGCCGAAGGCCGCGACCAGGTCGCCGGCGCTGACGTTGGTCTGCACGGTGCTGACCACGGGGGCGATCTTGATCCCGTGCCCCCACGGCAGCGGGATCGTCGGCCCGTCCAGCATGAACGGCGTCGCGTCCGGTGCCCCCGGTGTCCCCGGTGCCGGCGTCGTTCCCGCGCTCGGCGTGGTCGTCGGCTCTCCCACAGCAATCCACCTCTCCCCCGTACGGCCCGCGCGTCCCGGGCGTGTCCCGGGCCCCGTCGCGCCGCAACGCACCGTCAACTTCCAAGACGTACCGTCCTGGTCGGTTCGGCCGCCCGCCCTGGGGGCGGCCCCCGCCTCTGTCATGGTAGCCACCGCCTCTGTCGGCCCGGCAGGGCCCTTGGTCCGCGCGGGCGCGATCGGTACGAACTTGACACGTCCAGTCCGGGGTCGGGCCGCTGGGTAGACTGCCCCGGTACGCCCCATCTGCCGTGCAATGTCGCTCAGCAGCGAGCCGTGGCCGCAGAACGGACGTGTGACGACATGCCTGAGCAGAGGACGCCCTGGTGGGCCCGGGCGGTGCGGCCGGAGCGGCCGCCGCTGCCGGTGGTGTTGATGGTGCGGGCCGCGGTGGGGATGGCGGTGCCGCTGGTGCTGGGGTTGTGGGCGCACCGGCTGGACCTGGGGGTGTTCGCCGGGCTGGGGGCGATGCACGCGACGATGAACGACCGGGTCGAGCCCGCGGGGCTGCGGACGGCGCGGATCGGGTCGGCGGTGGCGGCTTCGGCGGCGGGGATGCTGATCGGCACGGCCTTGCAGCACGTCCACGCGGGTGTGGTGGTGCTCGGTGCCGGGCTGACGCTGACGGCGTTCGTGTCGGGTGCGTTGAGTGCGACGGGTCCGCGCGGGTCGGCGGCGGGGATGCTGCTGCTGGTGTCGGCGGCGTTGGGCAGCGGGATGCCGTTGCCGGGGCCGTGGTGGGCGGCGGCGCCGATGATGCTGGCGGGTGCGGCGTTCGTGGTGCTGCTGGGTCTGCCCGGTCGTGCGGCCGACCCGCGCGTCCGGGCGCTGGCGGCGGCGTACGAGGCGCTCGGCCGGACGCTCGGCGATCTGGGGACGCCGCGGGGCGCGGGTTCCCGCCGGGTGTTGACGGCCCGCCTGAACCAGGTGCAGGACCTGTTCCCCGGGCACGGCCGGACGGCCCTGCGCCCGGTGTACGAGGCGGCGCTGGCGGCGACCGAGGCGGCGACGGGCCTGCTGTGGGCGTGGCGGCCGGTGCCGGCGGAGGTGGCGGCGGTGCCCGGGCAGCTGGCGGCCGCGGTGCGGCGGGGCGGCGGCGAGGTGGTGGTGCCGCGGTGGCGGCCGGACACCCCGGCCCGGCAGGCCCTGGACGTGGCGCTGCGGGCCGCCGCGGACGCGGTCGCGGGCCGGCCGGCCCGGATCGACGCGGTTCCCGCGCCGCCGCCCGACCCGTGGCGGCTCCGGGGGCGGCTGTGGTCCGCCGCGTCGGCGCGGTACGGGCTGCGGGTGGCGCTGTGCATCGCGGCGGGTTCGGCGGTGACGGCCAACTACCCGCTGAGCAAGAGCTACTGGGTGCCGATGACGATCGCGTTCGTGGTGAAGCCGGATCTGGGTTCGGTGTTCCTGCGGGCGGTGAGCCGGGCGGTCGGCACGGTGCTGGGCGTGGTGGTGACGGCGGCGCTGCTGGCGTCGACCACCGAGGAGTGGGTGCTGACGGCGGTGGCGGCGCTGTGCGTGGCGCTGCTGCCGTACGCGACGGCGGCGCACTACGGGCTGACCACGGTGGCGATGACGCCGATGGCGCTGGTGCTGCTCCAACTCGGCGGGCAGAGCAGCGCGGCCGAGTTCTGGCCGCGGGTGCTGGACACGGTCCTGGCGAGCGCGATCGTGCTGCTCTTCGGCTACCTGCTGTGGCCGGAGCGCCCGCGGCACCGGATCGAGCCGCGGCTGGTGACCGCGACGACCGCCCTGCGCTCCTACCTGGACGCGGTGACGGAGCACCGGACCGGAGAGGTGTGGCTGCGCCGGACGGCCTACCGGTCGTTGGCGGACGCCCGGCAGGAGGTCCGGCAGGGGCTGGCCGAGCCGCCGCCCACGGGCCGGCTGGCCGAGCAGTGGCTGCCGGCCACGGCGGCGCTGGAGCGGCTGGGCGGGGCGGTGGCGGCGTTCGCCGCGCAGATCCGGTACGGGGGCCGGGTGCCGGATCCGGGGGAGACCGAGCGGGTCCGGCGGGCCCTGGACGAGCTGACGGCCGCCGCCCGGGAGCACCGTCCGCCGGTCGGTCCGGCGGCCCGGCCGGACGCACCGCACGACCCGGCGCTCAGTGCGCTGGGCCGTGCGGCGGACGAGTTGGAGCTCCTGCTCAGGCAGCGGTCGTGACGAGTGGGAGCTCCTGCTCAAGCGGCGGTCGTGACGAGTGGGAGCTCCTGCTCAAGCGGCGGTCGTGACGAGTGGGAACTCCTGCTCAAGCGGCGGTAGTCGAGAAGGCGGGCGGTCAGACCTGCTCGGCCAGCTCCAGCCAGGTCAGCTCCAGCTCCTCCTTCTCCTCCCGGACGGTGCGCAGCTGCCCGTCCAGTTCGGCGACCTTGGAGAAGTCCGCGGCGTGCTCGGCGAGTTGGGCGTGCAGCTTGGACTCCTTCTGGTCCAGCTTGGAGATCTGGCGCTCGATCCGCTGCATCTCCTTCTTGGCCGCCCGGAGGTCCCCGCCGGAGAGCCCGGCGGCGGGGTCGGCGGCCGGGGCCGCGGCGACGGGGGCGGCCTGCGCCGCGGCGGCGGCCATCCGGGCCCGCCGCTCCAGGTACTCGTCGACGCCGCCCGGCAGCATCCGCATCTTCTGGTCGCCGAGCAGCGCGTGGACGACGTCGGTGGTCCGCTCGATGAAGAACCGGTCGTGGCTGATGACGACCATCGAGCCGGGCCAGCCGTCGAGCAGGTCCTCCAGCTGGTTGAGGGTCTCGATGTCCAGGTCGTTGGTCGGCTCGTCGAGGAACAGCACGTTGGGCTCGTCCATCAGCAGCCGCAGCAGCTGGAGCCGGCGCCGCTCGCCGCCGGAGAGGTCGCCGACCGGCGTCCACTGCTTGTCCTTGCCGAAGCCGAACTGCTCGCACAGCTGGCCGGCGCTCATCTCCCGGCCCTTGCCGAGGTCGACCCGGGAGCGGACCTGCTCGACGGCCTGCAGCACCCGGGTCGTCGGCTCCAGTTCGGCGACCTCCTGGGACAGGTAGGCCAGCCGCACGGTCTTGCCGACCTTGATCACGCCGGAGGTGGGCTGGACGTCGCCCTCGCTGGCGTAGGCGTCGCGCATGGCGCGCAGCAGCGAGGTCTTGCCGGCGCCGTTGACGCCGAGCAGGCCGATCCGGTCACCGGGGCCGAGCTGCCAGGTGAGGTTCTCCAGCAGCAGCTTGGGGCCGGCCTTGACGGTGACGCCTTCCAGGTCGAAGACGGTGCGGCCGAGCCGGGCGTTGGCGAACTTCATCAGCTCGCTCTTGTCCCGGGGGTCCGGCACGTCGGCGATCAGGGCGTTGGCCGCCTCGATCCGGTAGCGCGGCTTGGAGGTGCGGGCGGGGGCGCCGCGGCGCAGCCAGGCCAGCTCCTTGCGGGCGAGGTTCTGGCGCTTCTGCTCCTCGACGGCCTCGATCCGGGAGCGCTCGGCGCGGGAGAAGACGTAGTCGGAGTAGCCGCCCTCGTACTCGTGCACCTCGCCGTGCTGGACGTCCCACATCCGGGTGCAGACCTGGTCGAGGAACCAGCGGTCGTGGGTGACGCAGACCAGCGCGGAGCGGCGCTTCTGCAGGTGCTGGGCGAGCCAGTTGATGCCCTCGACGTCGAGGTGGTTGGTGGGCTCGTCGAGGATGATCAGCTCGGGGGAGCCGAGCAGCAGCTTGGCGAGGGCGATCCGGCGTCGCTCGCCGCCGGAGAGCGGGCCGATGACGGTGTCGAGGCCGTCGGCGAAGCCGGGCAGGTCGAGGCCGCCGAAGAGGCCTTCGATGATGTCGCGGATCCGGGCGTCGCCGAGCCACTCGTGGTCGGCGCGGTCGGCGATGACCTCGTGCCGGATGGTGGCCTTCGGGTCGAGCGAGTCGTGCTGGGTGAGGACGGCCGGTTCGAGGTTGCCGCTCCAGGTGATCCGGCCGCCGTCGGGCTCCTCCAGCTTGGCGAGCATCCGGATCAGGGTGGTCTTGCCGTCGCCGTTGCGGCCGACGACGCCGATCCGGTCGCCGTCGCTCACGCCCAGGCTGACCGCGTCCAGCAGGGTGCGGGTGCCGTAGACCTTCGTGACGGACTCGATGGTGGCGAGGTTGACGGCCACGTGTGCTGCGCTCCTGGGTTCGGCGGTCGGGGGCGGGCCCAGCCCGCCCCTCTCTCGGGGACGACCCGATCACCCCAGCCTAATGGGCGGGCCGCGACGCCCTCACCGCGTCGAGCGCCCCCACCACGCCGCCCGAGCGACGCCCCCGGCACACCGGAGGACCGACGCCCCCACCGCACCGGACGCGCCACCCCACCCCGTCGGAGTCAGACGACCGAGGCCCCCGGCACCGGCCCGTAGGTGGCGTGCGCGGCCCGGCAGGTGCCGGAGGCCAGCAGCGCCCGGGCGACGGTGGCCGCCGCCTCGGCGTCCTTGGCCAGGAAAGCGCAGGTCGGTCCGGAGCCGGAGACCAGGGCGCCGAGCGCACCGGCCTCGGTGCCGGCCCGCAGGGTGGCGGCCAGCGCGGGGCGCAGGGAGAGCGCGGCGGCCTGGAGGTCGTTGGTGAGCGCGCCGGCCAGGGCGACGGCGTCGCCGTCGGCGAGGGCGGCGAGCAGGGCCCGGTCGGCGTCGGGGGTGGGCACCTGGAGGTCGCTGGAGCCGGTGCCGGCCTCCTCGCGGAGCCGGTCGCACTCGCGGAAGACGGCGGGGGTGGACAGGCCGCCGTCGGCGACCGCGAAGACCCAGTGGAAGGTGCCGTCGACCGGCAGCGGTTCCAGGATCTCGCCCCGGCCGCGGCCCAGCGCGACACCGCCGAGCAGGGCGAAGGGCACGTCGGAGCCCAGTTCGGCGGCGAGGTCCAGCAGCACCGGGAGCGGGGTGTCGAGCTGCCACAGCGCGTCGCAGGCGACCAGCGCGGCGGCGCCGTCGGCGCTGCCGCCGGCCATGCCGCCGGCGACCGGGATGGCCTTGGCGATGTGCAGGTGGACGCCCGGGTCGGCGATCCCGTGGTGGGCGGCGAGCAGCCGGGCGGCGCGGGCGGCGAGGTTGCTGTCGTCGAGCGGGACGGCGTCGGCGTCGGGGCCCGAGCAGGACAGCGTCACGCCGTCCGCCGGGGTGGCCGTGACCTCGTCACCGAGCGCGACCGCGAAGAAGACGTTGGCCAGGTCGTGGAAGCCGTCGGCGCGCAGTCCGCCGACCCCGAGCTGGGCGTTGACCTTGGCCGGTACCCGTACGGTGATCACTCGCCGTCCTCAGCAGGCTCGTGTCCGGCGGGCTTGTGCTCCACCGGCTTCTGCTCCACCGGCGGCTTCTGCTCCACCGGCTTGTGCTCGGCGATCGCGGCGAACTGCTCCACCGTCAGCATCTCGCCGCGCAGCTTGTGGTCGATCCCGGCGGCCGCGAGCGCCTGCTCGGCCCCGGCGGCGGAGCCGGCCCAGCCGGCCAGCGCGGCGCGCAGGGTTTTGCGGCGCTGGGCGAACGCGGCGTCGACCACCGCGAACACCTGCTCGCGGGTGGCGGTGGTCCTCGGCGGCTCGCGGCGGATCAGCGAGACCAGCCCGGAGTCGACGTTGGGGGCGGGCCAGAACACGTTCCGCCCGATCGCGCCGGCCCGCTTCACGTCGGCGTACCAGTTGGCCTTGACCGAGGGAACGCCGTAGACCTTGTTGCCGGGCTTGGCGGCGAGCCGGTCGGCGACCTCGCTCTGCACCATCACCAGGGTCCGCTCGATGCTGGGGAAGGTCGCCAGCATGTGCAGCAGGACGGGCACGGCCACGTTGTACGGCAGGTTGGCGACCAGCGCGGTGGGCGCCGGCCCGGGCAGCTCGGTGACCTCCATGGCGTCGCTGAGGACCAGCGCGAAGGCGTCCGCCTTGCGGGGCATCCGGCCCGCGACGGTGTCCGGCAGGTGCCGGGCGAGCACCGGGTCGATCTCGACCGCGGTGACGTGCCGGGCGACGTCCAGCAGCGCCAGCGTGAGGGAGCCGAGCCCCGGCCCGACCTCCACCACCGCGTCCTGCTCCGTCACCTCGGCGGCGCGGACGATCCGCCGCACGGTGTTGCCGTCGATGACGAAGTTCTGCCCGCGCTGCTTGGTCGGCTTCACGCCGAACGCGGCCGCCAGTTCGCGGATGTCGGCGGCGCCCAGCAGGTGGCTGTCAGGGGTGGGGTCGGTGCTGCTCACGCGCCAAGGATACGGGCGCGGGCGGCACTCAGAGTTCGACCACCGCGGCGAGGTCGATCTCCACGGGGTACGGGACCGAGGTCCGGAGCACCCCTTCGTGCTGGGCGACGGGCAAGTAGACGCCCTTCTCCTCGTCCCGGTGGAACTCGTGGACGATGGGCAGGTCGTCGATGCCGCGCTCGACCCGCCAGTAGTGGGGGATGCCCTTCTCGGCGAACTGCCCGGGCTTGCCGAAGCGGTCCCTGGCCCGGGTCCCGGGCGACACCACCTCGACGGCCAGAACCACGGACTCGACCGGCAGACAGTCCAGCTCGAAGACGTCGAGACCGGTCTTGTCGAACACCACCACATCGGGCTTGGCCGTGTTGCTCTCGTCCAGCAGCATGCACCGCTCCGGCAGGACCGCACAGGGCTCGACGCGCGCAGCGAACAGCCCTCGCTCCAGCCCCGAACGCACCAGGTCATGCCAGAAGTTCGTCTGCCCCCGGACCACAATGACTCCGTCCACCAGATCCCACTCGAACGGCAGGTCGAAATCCTGAGCCTGCTCGTACGTCCAGCCCTGGGCTGGCGGAAGGAACCATTCGACGCGATCGTCCACGGGTTCGCTGATCGGCTCGGCGGTCATTGCCACCTCCCTCACTGCACTCATGCTAACCAGCCTAGGAAGAAGCCGGGAGTGCCGAATCGTTCCTTCGAAACCCGAAACCCGTTCGACCCGCTCAGTACCCGAAGGCCCGTGCCGTGTTCGCCGCGATCGCCGTCGACAGCTCGTCCTCGTGCAGCCCCAGGGTCGCTGCCATCGACCGCACCGTGACCGGGATGAGGTACGGCGCGTTCGGCCGCCCCCGGTACGGGTGCGGGGTGAGGAAGGGGGCGTCGGTCTCGACCAGGATCCGGTCGAGCGGGGTGGCGAGCAGGGCGTCGCGCAGCGGCTGGTTGGCCTTGAAGGTGACCGGGCCGGCGAAGGAGAGGTACCAGCCGTGCTCGGCGCAGACCTTCGCCATCCCGGCGTCGCCGGAGTAGCAGTGGAAGACGGTCCGTTCCGGGGCGCCCTCGGCCTGCAGGACGGCGATGACGTCCTCGTGGGCGTCGCGGTCGTGGATGACCAGGGCCTTGCCGTGCCGCTTGGCCATCTCGATGTGGCGGCGGAACGACTCCTTCTGGATCTCCACGCCCTCCGGCCCGGTGCGGAAGTAGTCCAGCCCGGTCTCGCCGACGGCGCGGACCTGCGGCAGCGCGGCCAGCGCGTCGATCTCGGCGAGCGCCTCGTCCAGCGCCGCCTGCCCGCCCGCGAGCCGCTGCTGCCCGGACCACCCGTCGGCGTCGCCGAGGAAGATCCGCGGCGCCTCGTTGGGGTGCAGGGCGACGGCCGCGTGCACCTGCTCGTACTGCGCCGCCAGCTCGGCGGCCCAGCGCGAGCCGGGCACGTCGCAGCCCACCTGGACGACCGTGGCGACCCCGACCGAGGCGGCCCGGGCGAGCCCCTCGGCCGGGGTGCCGGCCTGCATGTCGAGGTGGGTGTGCGAGTCGGCCACCGCCACGGCCAGGGGTTGCGGCAGCGGCGGCGGGGTCGACCGGTCGTCGTCCTTGCCGGCCATCAGGAGGCCGGCTTCTCTTCGAGGCGCGGGAACAGGATCTCGCCCTTGGTGACGGTGGCGCCGACGGGCAGCCGGCCCCAGTCACCGGTGGTGGCGATGCGCTGGTCGGCGAGCGCGCCGAGGCCCTCGGCGGCGCCCAGCGAGGCCCACAGCTTCTCGGCGGTGGACGGCATCACCGGGTTGAGCAGCACGGCGGTGCCGCGCAGCGCCTCGGCGGCGGTGTAGAGGATGGTGGCGAGGCGGGCCTGGCCCTCCTCGGACTCGTCCTTGGCGACCTTCCACGGCTCCTGCGTGGTGAGGTAGCCGTTGACCTGCTTGACGAACTCGAAGATCGCCGCGAGGCCGCCGGCGAAGTCCAGCTCCTCGCCGATCTTGGCGTCGGCGGCGGCGACGGCGGCGGCCAGCCCGTCCGCGACGGCCTGCTCGGCCTCGCCCGCGGCGGTGGCGACCGGCAGCGTCCCGCCGAAGTACTTGCCGACCATCGCGGCGACCCGGGAGGCCAGGTTGCCGAAGTCGTTGGCGAGCTCGGAGGTGTAGCGGGCGGTGAAGTCCTCCCAGGAGAACGAGCCGTCCGTGCCGAACGGGATCGCCCGCAGGAAGTAGTAGCGGTACGCGTCGACGCCGAAGTGCGAGGTGAGGTCGGTGGGCGCGATGCCGGTCAGGTTGGACTTGGACATCTTCTCGCCGCCGACCATCAGCCAGCCGTTGGCGACGACCCGCTTGGGCAGCGGCAGGCCCGCGGCCATCAGCATGGCCGGCCAGATCACCGCGTGGAAGCGCAGGATGTCCTTGCCGACCAGGTGGACGGAGGCCGGCCAGAGCTCGGCGAAGCGCTCCGGGTCGCTGCCGTAGCCGGCCGCGGTGATGTAGTTCTGCAGCGCGTCGACCCAGACGTAGAGGACGTGCTTCTCGTCCCAGGGCAGCGGCACGCCCCAGTTGAAGGTGGAGCGGGAGATCGAGAGGTCCTTGAGGTCCTGCTCGACGAAGCGCAGCACCTCGTTGCGGGCCGAGGCCGGCTGGATGAAGCCGGGGTTGGCGGCGTAGAACTCCAGCAGCCGCTCGGCGTAGGCGGAGAGGCGGAAGAAGTAGTTCTCCTCCTCCAGCCACTCGACCGGCTTCTTGTGGACGGAGCAGAGCTTCTCGTCCTCGGTGGCGCCGTCGAGCAGTTCGGCGGGGAGCTTGAACTCCTCGCAGCCGACGCAGTAAGGGCCGGAGTAGCCGCCCTTGTAGATCTCGCCCTTGTCGAACAGGTCCTGGACGAACTCCTGCACCCGGGCGGTGTGCCGCTCCTCGGTGGTGCGGATGAAGTCGTCGTTGGCGATCTCCAGGTGCTGCCAGAGCGGCTTCCAGGCCTCCTCGACCAGCTTGTCGCACCACTCCTGCGGGCTGACGCCGTTGGCCTCGGCGGTCCGCATGATCTTCTGACCGTGCTCGTCGGTGCCGGTCAGGTACCACACCTTCTCGCCGCGCTGGCGGTGCCAGCGGGTGAGGACGTCGCCCGCCACGGTGGTGTACGCGTGGCCCAGGTGGGGACGGTCGTTGACGTAGTAGATCGGAGTGGAAACGTAGTACGCCGGGGCGCTCGTCCCGGTGGTGCTGTGGTCTGAAGTGGCCGCCATGGTCGGAAAGCTTAGTCGGGCCCGAACGCACCCCTCGACCGGATATCGCCCGGGCGTACCGCGGGGCCGCCCGCCGCACTGCTCGCGGCGGGCGGCCCCGGCCGCGCTCCCCCGGACCCGTCGGCCCGGTCGGCTCAGGACCCGTCGGCCCGGTCAGCCCAGGAGCCGCGACCAGAACCGGGCCCAGCGCCCCTGCGGCCGGGCGGGCCCGGTGGCCGGGGCCGGCCGGGCCGGCTCGGCGTGCGCGGGGTAGCCGGGGGCGTGCTGCCAGGGCTGGTCGGCGCCGGCCACCCGGCCCTCGCGCATGATCCGGACGGTGTGTCCACCGCAGCCCGGGCAGGTCGGCTTGAGCAGCGGGGACGGCACCCGGACACCGTTGGCGTGGTACTCGAACACGATGTGACCGTCCCGGGCCACGTGGTGCTCGATGTCGTACGCCTGCTCCCAGCCGTACCCGCAGCGCAGGCAGGCGAAGGAGTAGGCCTCCCGGACGGTCTCGACGGGAGTGTGCGCCCGCCCCGCCAGGCCGGGGGCGTTCAGCGCGTTGCCACTGCGGGGGCTACCGATCGTGTCGCTCATAGCCAACTCCCAGTGCCCGTCGGGCGCTCGCCCGGCTGGGTCTTTCCGTTCAAGGAAATGCCCGTACCGCCCTGGCTGACGCCCTTCTTGTGAAGACTTGGATGCGGGTTGGCGAGCCCTATACAAAGGGCGCGTCGGGAACCGGAATCCGGGGTCGAACCTTCATCGCAGCGGGCGTTTAGCCGGGCCTTCCCTCCAAGGTACGACTCCCCGCCCGCCACGCAACCCCCGGAATTCACCCCTTTTTCAAAGCCCCTTCCACGGCTTCCCGCTTCGCCGCGACGACCGCGTCGAAGACCTCCCGCTTGGGCACGGACAGTTCGACCGCGACCGCCGCGATGGCCTCCTTGCGCCGCTCCCCGGCCTCCTCCCGGACGGCCACCAGCCGGGCCAGTTCGGCCGGGGTCAGCTCCTGGGGCGCGGCCGGCGGGGCGCCCGCGACCACGACGGTGATCTCGCCCCTGACGCCGTCCGCGGCCCAGGCCGCCAGCTCGCCGATCGGCCCGCGCTTGACCTCCTCGTAGGTCTTGGTGAGCTCGCGGCACACGGCGGCCGGGCGCTGCGGCCCGAAGGCCTCCGCCATCGCGGCCAGCGCCTCGGCGATCCGGTGCGGCGCCTCGAAGAAGACCATGGTGCGCGGTTCGGCGGCGACGGTGGCCAGCTGCCGGGCCCGGTCGCCGGTCTTGCGCGGCAGGAAGCCCTCGAAGGTGAAGCGGTCGACCGGCAGGCCGGACAGCGCGAGCGCGGTGAGCACCGCGGACGGCCCGGGCACCGCGGTGACCTTGACGTCGGCCTCGACGGCGGCGGCCACCAGCCGGTAGCCGGGGTCGGAGACGGACGGCATCCCGGCGTCGGTGACCAGCAGCACCCGGGCGCCGCCGAGGAGCGCCTCGACCAGCTCGGGGGTGCGGCCGACCTCGTTGCCCTCGAAGTAGGAGACGACCCGCCCGGCCGGGGTCACCCCGAGGGCCTGGGTGAGCCGGCGCAGCCGCCGGGTGTCCTCCGCCGCGATGACGTCCGCCGTGGCCAGCTCGGTGAGCAGCCGGGGCGGGGCGTCCGAGACGTCGCCGATGGGGGTGCCTGCGAGAACGAGTACTCCTGTCACGGGCCCCATCCTCGCAGCTCCGGGCCGCCGGGGCGTTTGGTGACGATTCGGTCAGCTTCCGAGGGACCGGTCACACGTACGAGGAGCGCCCCTACGATGTGGCGGATGAACGGCGACACGGCGGCGCAGACGCCCACGGGTACGGACCACTCCGCGCGGGGCGGTGTCGGCCTGCCGTCCCCCCGCTCACCGGAGTCACCCCTGACACCGGAGCCACCCCTGACACCCGCGCCCTGGCGGGAGCGCCTGGCCGGGTTCGGCTACCGGGCCCGCCCGACCGGCACGCTCACCGAGCGCCTCGTCCCGCCGATGCCGGACGGCCCCGGGGTGACCCGGCCCGACGTCGCGCAGTCCCCGCTGCTGCTGCGGCTGGGCCTGCGGCTGCCGCAGGGCCTCTGGTACTTCCTGTGCCGCTGGTCCGGCTGGCTGGGCCCGGTCGCGGTCGCGGTGTTCGCCGGGCTGCTGCGGTTCACCGGCCTCGGCCAGCCGCACGCGATCATCTTCGACGAGACGTACTACGCCAAGGACGCCTACGCGCTCTGGCACGGCGGCTACGAGATCAACTGGCCGGAGGACGCCAACACGACGATCATGACGCCGGGCGCGGCCGTGCCGTACCGCTCGACGCCGTCGTACGTGGTGCACCCGCCGGTGGGCAAGTGGATCATCGGCGCGGGCGAGCAGTTGTTCGGCATGAACCCCTTCGGCTGGCGGTTCGCGGTGGCCCTGCTCGGCACCCTGTCGGTGCTGATGCTGGCCCGGATCGCCCGCCGGATGTTCCGCTCCACCCTGCTGGGCTGCGTGGCCGGCCTGCTGCTCTCGGTGGACGGCCTGCACCTGGTGCTCAGCCGCACCGCCCTGCTCGACCTGGTGGTGATGTTCTGGATCCTCGCCGCCTTCGGCTTCCTGGTCCTGGACCGGGACCGCACCCGGGCCCGGCTCGCGGCCAGGCTCGGCGGGGTCGAGGACGCGGTGCTCGCCCAGCGGCTCCACCTGGGCTGGCGCCCGTACCGGATCGCGGCCGGCGTCTGCGTCGGCCTGACCTGCGCCACCAAGTGGAGCGGCCTGTACGTCGCGGCCGCGTTCGGCCTGATGACCGTGCTATGGGACGTCGGCGCCCGCCGGCTGGCCGGCGCCCCGCGCCCGTACCCGGCGGTGCTGGCCCGGGACGTGGTGCCCGCCTTCGTGTCGGTCGTCGTGGTCTCGGTCGCGGTCTACGTGGCGTCCTGGTGGGGCTGGTTCGCCAGCAGCAACGCGCCCGGCCAGGGCGGCTGGGGCCGGGACTGGGCGGTCGGCCGCTCCACCGACTACCCGTGGATACCCGAGGGCCTGCGGGCCCTGTGGCACTACCACTCGACGGTCTACGAGTTCCACACCCACCTGACCGACCCGCACACCTACCAGTCGAACCCGTGGTCCTGGCTGGTGCTGGGCCGCCCGGTGTCCTTCTACTACGAGTCCCCCAAGCTCGGCCAGAGCGGCTGCACCGTCGCCGACTGCGCCCGTGAGGTGCTGGGCATCGGCACCCCGCTGCTCTGGTGGACGGCCCTGCTGGCGCTGGTCTACTGCCTGTGGCTCTGGGCCTTCCGCCGGGACTGGCGGGCCGGCGCGCTGCTGTGCGGCCTGGCCGCCGGCTACCTGCCGTGGTTCCTGTACCAGCAGCGGACGATCTTCCTCTTCTACGCGGTGGTCTTCGTCCCGTTCCTGGTGCTCGCCGTGACGATGCTGATCGGCGCGCTGATCGGGCCGGCCGGCGCCTCCCGGGACCGCCGGATCATCGGCTCGGCCGCGGCCGGGCTGCTGGTGCTGCTGATCATCTGGAACTTCCTGTACTTCTACCCGCTGTTCACCGGGCAGACCATCCCGCTGAGCGACTGGCGCGCCCGGATGTGGTTCAACAGCTGGATCTGAGACCCCCGTGACCAGCGGCGGAAGCGTCCGGGCGCGCACACGGTCCCCCTCCAACCGTCCGAACCCGTCCACAACACGTACCAGATCCGTCACAAGTCCCCGGCGTTTCGTCGGCGCACCGATCCGCCCTGCCTAGGGTGGGGGGAGTACCGCGTTTCCGGCCCCGCCGGTTGCGCCCGGCCGCGAGACCCCTGGGGGATTTGCACCATGCGCAGTGGCGCGAAGATCGGCATCATCACCGGCGTGTCCATCGCCGTCCTCGCGGGCGGTGGCTACGGGGCCTACAGCCTGATGGGCGGGTCGGACTCCTCGTCCGGCGACAAGAAGCCCCGCACGGTGGTCGCCGAGCCGCCCACGGCCGACCAGGCGGCGAGCGGTGCGAAGGACTTCCTGGCGGCCTGGACCTCCGGCGACATCGCCAAGGCGGCCTCGCTGACCGACGACCCGGCCGCGGCCACCACGGCGCTGACGGCCTTCAGGGACCAGGTGAAGCCGAGCGCGCTGACCCTGTCCCCGGCCGGCCCGGCCACGCCGCAGGCCTTCGCCTCGGCGACCGGCACCCCGGCCCCGGCCAAGCCGACCGGCGCGGCCTCGGCGACCCCGTCCGCGGGTGCCACCGCCGGCGCCACCGACTCGCCGTCCGCCGCCCCCTCCCCCTCCGGGCCCACCGGCGTGCTGATGGGCTTCAAGGCCCGCGCCGAGTTCGCCGGCACCAGCCGGGTCTGGGACTACAACGGTTTCCTCGGCGTCGTGAAGATGAGCGACAACACCCCGGCCGTGCACTGGGCGCCCTCGGTGATCCACCCGCACCTGTCCGGCAACGAGACCATCGCCACCCAGCAGGTCTTCGCCCCGCCGTCCACCGTGGTGGACCGCAACGGCAAGGCGCTGCAGGGCGCCTCGCTCACCCCGGCGCTGATGGCCACCCTCCAGGACAACGCCCACAAGCTGCTGCCGCCGGACCCGAACAAGGACCAGGACGCGGGCAGCGCGGTGGTGATCACCGACCCGGCCGGCAAGACCGCCGCGGACAAGCTGTTCACCATCGTCGAGCCCAAGCCCGGCAAGCCGTTCAAGGTGACCATCGACAACACCCTCCAGGCCGCCGCCGAGAAGGCGATGACCGACCTGGGCGGCAAGCAGGGCTCCATCGTGGCCGTCGAGCCCAGCACCGGCCAGGTGCTGGCCTTCGCCAACGCCCCGGCCACCGGCCAGAACCGGGCCTTCACCGGCCTGCTCGCCCCCGGTTCGACGATGAAGATCGTCACCTCGACGGCCCTGCTGGAGTCCGGGCTCACCCCGGACAGCAACGTGGCCTGCCCGGAGAAGAGCAGCAACCCGGTGGCGATCCCGAACGACTTCCCCGGCGCCTTCCCGGACTACTCGCTCCAGAAGGACTTCATGGTGTCCTGCAACACCGCCTTCATCAACCAGGGCCTGACCAGCCTCAAGCCCGAGACGCTGTCCGGCACCGCCAAGGACGTGTACGGCATCGGCCTGGAGTGGAAGACCGGCCTGCCGAACGCCGACGGCAAGATCCCGGCGACCCCGGGCAGCAAGGACGAGCAGGCGATGAACTACATCGGCCAGGGCAAGGTCCAGATGAACCCGCTGGCCATCGCCTCGATCACGGCGACCGTCCAGAGCGGCGCGTTCAAGCAGCCGATCCTGGTCGCCGGCCTGCCCCAGCAGCAGGCGGCCCGGCAGATCTCGCCGGACGTCGCCGCCAAGCTGCGCGCGATGATGAACGCCACCGCCGTCGGCGGCACGGCCAGCCAGGTGATGGCCGGGATCACCGACAACGCGGGGGCCAAGACCGGCTCCGCCGAGGTCCAGGGCGCGTCCACCACCAACAGCTGGTTCACCGCCTTCCGCGGCAACCTCGCGGTCGCCGCCGAGGTCCAGGGCGGCGGCCACGGCGTGGACGCGGCCGGCCCGGCCGTGGCCTCGCTGCTCAAGTCCGGCAACAAGTGAGCACCTGAGTCCGGTACGCGAGGAGCCCGCCACGGACGACGTGGCGGGCTCCCGTGCGTGCGGGCCCGGTCAGCTCCTCGGCAGGGCGGGCCGCGGCACCTCCGGCGCGGGCCTGGGCGCCGCCGGGCGCCGGCTGCTCCAGCGCCGGGCCGCCAGCCGGGGCCAGATCACCAGGACGGCGGGCAGCGCCAGGTACCCGAACCGTCCGGCCGGGGCGAGCGTGAAGGCGATCGCCAGCCCGGCGGCCAGCAGGTCGGCGGCGGCGATCGCGGAGACCGGCGGCCGGGCCACCAGCCAGATCGCCACCCCGACCAGGGCCAGGGTCATCAGCGCGAGGGAGACGGTGTGCCCGGTCGGCCCGAAGCCGGCCAGTACCTTGCCGGGCAGCGGGCTGCCCGCCGGGGTGCGGATCGCGGTCATCCCGAGCGGGAAGCGCACCACCTGGTCGCGCAGCGCCTGCGGCTGGGTCAGGACGGACGGCAGCAGCACCGCCGCGCTCACCCCGGCCCCGATCAGCGCGGTGCGGGCGGCGGGCCGCCGGCCGTACAGCCGCCACAGCAGCAGGACGGCCACCGGCAGGGCGGGCCAGGCGGTCCACTTGAGGCTGCAGGCGAGGGCGAGCACCAGCCCGGCGGCGACGGTGCGGTCCCGCTCGGCGAGCGCCATGGCCAGGCAGCAGACCCCGATCAGCGGCAGGTCGACGCCGCCGACCACCAGGGCCAGCGCTATCAGCGGCGAGGCGGTGAGGACGGCCAGCGGCAGCAGCGGCGCGCGATGGCCGTCGGTGCCGGGCCGGGTGGGCCGGAGCAGCCGCCAGGCGGCCAGCAGGCAGACCACGAAGGTGAGGGCGAACCAGATCCGGGCGTCCCCGGCGACCCGGGCGAAGGCGGTGGAGCTGCCGAGCAGCTGGCGCGGCAGTCCGAACAGGGACATCGCCGGGAGGTAGGGGTTGTAGTCGGTGACCACCACCGGGTGCGGGAGGTAGACGTCGCCGGTGGTGAGCATCAGGTGGGCCGAGCGTTCGACCACCATCACCTCGGACTGGTGGCGGCCGGTCACCGCGAGCAGCCCGAGCGGCGCCAGCACGGCCCCGAGCAGGGCGACCACGGCGGCGGCCTCGGCCGCGAAGCGGCGCGGCAGGGTGAGGCAGAGCAGCCCGGCCACCACGTAGGCGGGGGCCGCGACCAGGCCCCACAGCCGCTGGTTGGCCAGGTCGGAGACGAGCGGGAAGGCCGCGGCCCAGCCGGCCGCGATCAGACAGCCGAGCAACTGCACCCAGCGCAGCGAGGCGAGCCGGGCGGGATTCCACCGAACGGGCGTGGGCGGGAAGGTGCTCTCACCACGCTGGCGGGGGAACGGGCGGCCGGTGGAGCCCGTCGGCGGCCGTCCGGGTCTGGGCGGCGGTTCGGCGTCGATGGTCGGGGCCGGCGTTCTGGAACGGCCGGTGAAGCGGCCGCGCGGGCGGGAGAAGCCGGGCGTGCGGGTGCTCACCATGGTGGAAGGTTATGGCGGCGAACCGGGCGCTGTCGCCACCGCCTCGGGCCCCGGTCGGGACGCTACGCGCGTAGGGCCGCCGGGTGTCGTACCACGCGGCGGCCCTTCACGATTGGATAACGGCCCGGCGGCCGACGCCCTGGTCAGCCGGTGCCGGTCCCGCTCGGGACGGCCGGCCGCTCGGCGCGCTCCAGGCGGGAGTGCTTGACGCTGTAGCCGAAGTAGACGACCAGGGCGACGGCGAGGGCGATCGCCCCGGCCCGGAAGGTGTCGGCGTGCAGGCCGGTGATCAGGTAGACGCAGAAGCCGACGCTGAGCAGCGGGACGACCGGGTAGCCGGGGACCTTGAAGCCGCGCGGCAGGTCGGGCTGGGTGCGGCGCAGCACGATCACGCCGATCGAGACCACCGAGAAGGCGATCAGGGTGCCCAGGCTGGTGATGTCGGCCAGCACGTTCAGCGGGATGAACGCGGCCAGCGCGCCCACGCCGAGCCCGACCACCAGGGTGTTCCAGACCGGGGTGCCGGTGCGCGGGGAGAGCTCGGCGAAGCGCCTGGGCAGCAGGCCGTCGCGGCCCATCGAGTAGAGGATGCGGGTCTGCCCGTAGATCACCACCAGCGTGATGCTGAAGATCGAGACGATCGCGCCGACCGCGAAGATCATCGCGGGCCAGCTCTGGCCGGTGATGTCCTGGAGGATCTGGGCGAGCCCGGCCTCCTGGCCGTCGAACTTCTGCCACGGCTGGGCGCCGATGCCGGCCAGCGCGACCAGGATGTAGAGCAGGGTCACCACGACCAGCGAGATGATGATCGCCATCGGCATGGTCCGGCGCGGGTTCTTGACCTCCTCACCGGCGGTGGACACGGCGTCCAGGCCGATGAAGGAGAAGAAGATGCTGGACGCGGCGACCTGCACGCCGCCGATGCCGAGCGGCATGAACGGGGTCAGGTTGCCGGAGTGGAAGCCGGTGAGCGCGACGCCGATGAACAGCAGCAGGATCACGATCTTGACCGCGACCATGGCGGCGTTGACCTTCACCGACTCGCTGACCCCGCGGATCAGCAGGAAGCAGACCATGGCGACCAGCAGCAGCGCCGGCAGGTTGAACCAGTGGGTGCTGTCCGGCGCGCCGGACAGCTGCTCGGGGATCTTGAACCCGAAGGCCAGGTCGAAGAACTTGTTCAGGTACTCGGCCCAGGTCACCGCGATCGCCGAGGCGGAGACGCCGTACTCCATCAGCAGGCAGATCCCGACGCCGAAGGCGACGCCCTCGCCGAGGGTCGCGTAGGCGTAGGAGTACGAGGAGCCGGAGACCGGGATCGCGGAGGCCATCTCGGCGTAGCAGAGCGCGGTGAGCCCGGCGGTGACCGCGGCGATCACGAAGGACAGGATGACCGCCGGACCGGCCGACGGCACCGCCGTGTTGAGCACGAAGAAGATGCCGGTGCCGATGGTGGCGCCGATGCCGATCGCGGACAGCTGCCAGAGCCCGATCGAGCGGCGCAGGTGGATGCCGGAGCGGCCGCCCTCCTCGGGTGCGCCGGCCGGAAGGCCGTGGCCCTCGCTCTCGGCGAGCAGGGTCGAGACGGGCTTGCGGCGCAGCAGACGCGCACCGAGGGTGTTGCTGGCCAAAACTGCTGTCCTTCTGGGCGGGGGAGGGTGTCCTGGTGACCGGTCACTCCGAGTACTGGGGGGTGACTTCGGGGACCAACCGAACAAACATGGGACAGTACCCGGCAAAGGCGCCAGTGTCGCAAACAAACAATACCGATCCGCGCATTGTACGAATCGGCGCACCAGAGCTCACAAACCGGACACTTCGCACGCGGCGGATCTTCCGGGCATCGGATAAAAGACCAGGTCAGCACTCCTGTCCGAGTCAGCGGCCGAGCACCGCCCGCATCACCGAGCGGGCGATCGGGGCGGCCAGCGCGCCACCCGTGACGTCCGTGGCGTCACTGTCCGCGACCACCACCGCCACCGCGACCGGCGCCACGGCGGCCGAACCGGCCGGCGCGGCCCAGGAGATGAACCAGGCGTACGGCGTCCCGCTGTTGTCCACCCCGTGCTGGGCGGTACCGGTCTTGCCGCCGACCACCGCCCCGGGGATCCGGGCGTTGCCGCCGGTGCCGTTCTCCACCACGTCCGTCATCAGCTTCCGCAGCTGCCCGGCCACCGCCGGGGTCAGCGCCTGCCGGTACACGGCCGGCCCGCGCACCTCGACCACGGTGCCGTCGCTCCTGGTCAGCCGGTCCACCAGCCGCGGCCGCATCACCGTCCCGCCGTTGGCGACCCCGGCCGCGACCATCGCCATCACCAGCGGGGTGGCCGCGGTGTCGAACTGCCCGATCGAGGAGAGCGCCAGCTGCGCCGGGTCCATCGCGGTGTCGACGTTCGACCGGGCCGGGCGCACCGGCACGTCCAGCTTCGGGTCGTTGAAGCCGAAGCCCTCGGCCGTCGCCACCAGCCTCTCCACCCCCGTCCGCACCCCCAGGTGGCCCAGCACGCTGTTGCAGCTGGCGGTCATCGCCGCGTCCAGCGACAGCCCGGGCCGGTCGCAGGCCGCGCTGTCGTTCACCAGCGGCGTGGTCGTCCCCGGCAGCACGTACGGGAAGGGCGCGTCGGTCGGCGCGTCCGGGTCGGTCACCACCCCGGCCGCCAGCGCCGCGGCGGCGGTGACCACCTTGAAGGTCGAGCCCGGCGGGTAGGTCTGGCGCAGCGCCCGGTTGAGCATCGGCTGGTCGGGGTCGGCCTGCAGCCGGTTCCAGGCCGTCTGGTCGGCCCCCGCCGAGCCGGCGAAGTCGCCCGGGTCGTAGGAGGGGGTGCTGGCCAGCGCCAGGATCCGCCCGGTGGCCGGCTCGATCGCGACCACCGCGCCCTTCTGGTCGCCGAGCCCGCGCACCGCGGCCTGCTGGGCGGCCCGGTCGATCGTGGTGAGGACGTTCCCGCCGGGGCTGCGCCGGCGGGTGAGCGCGTCCCGGAGCGACCAGCCGGTCAGCCGGCCGTCGGTGCCGTTCAGCAGGCCGTCCTCGGTGCCCTCCAGCTGGCTGTTGCCGTACGCCTGGGAGGAGAAGCCGGTGACGGCGGCGTACGTCGTCCCGTCGGCGTAGGTGCGCTTGTAGGCGTACCGGCCGCCGGTGGGCCGGGAGCCGGTCACCGGCTGCCCGTCGACCAGGACGTCCCCGCGCGGCCGGGCGTAGCGCTCGACGACCAGCCGCTGGTTGGCGCTGTTGCGGTCCAGGTCCCGGGCCTCGAAGACCTGCACCCGGGTGGCCTGCACGCACAGCGCCCCGACCAGCAGCAGGCAGAAGGTGGCCGCCCGGCGCCCGGTGACCGAGATCCCGGGCAGCCCCTGCGGCCCGTTGCCCCGCGGCCCGAGGCCGGCCATCACCGCGCCTCCGGCCCGGCGCCGGGCCCCGGCTCCGGACCGGTCACGGGCGCGGTCCCGGGCGCGGTCCCGGGGAGCGGCGCGGGCGCGGGGACCGGCCGCCGGGCGTCGTCGCTCATCCGCACCAGCAGCGCCACGATGATCCAGTTGGTCACCACCGACGAACCCCCCTGGGCGATGAACGGCATCGTCATCCCGGTCAGCGGGATCAGCGCCAGCACCCCGCCCGCCACCACGAACACCTGGAGGCCGACGATCGCGGCCAGTCCGATCGCCAGCAGCCGCCCGAACGGGTCGCGCAGCGCGATGCCGGTCCGGAAGCCGCGCGAGACCAGCACCGCGTACAGCAGGAACACCGCGAACAGCCCGGTCAGGCCGAGCTCCTCGCCGATGGTGGCGAGGATGAAGTCCGACTTGGCGGCGAAACCGATCAGCACCGAGTGCCCGTCGCCCAGTCCGGTGCCCAGCTCTCCGCCCCAGGCGAAGGCGAACAGCGACTGGGCGATCTGGTTGGCGCCCCGGCCCGCCGCGATCGAGCCCAGCGGGTCCAGCCAGTCCACCACCCGGCTGTGCACGTGCGGCGAGAGCCAGCCCACCGTCACCGCGCCGACCGCCGCCAGGCCCAGCCCGATCGCGATCCAGCCGGTGCGCGCGGTGGCCACGTAGAGCATCACCACGAACAGCCCGAAGTACAGCAGGGCCGTCCCGAGGTCGGTCTCCAGCACCAGCACCCCGACGAAGGCCGCCCAGATCAGCAGCACCGGCCCGAGCACCCGCCCGCGCGGCAGCTGCCAGCGCCAGACCCGGCGGCCGGTGAGCGCCAGCGCGTCCCGGTGCACCGCGAGGTAGGCGGCGAAGAAGACCGCCAGCAGGATCTTGGCGAACTCCCCCGGCTGGAAGGACAGCGGCCCGACCACGATCCAGATCCGCGAGCCGTACACCGGCGGGAAGAGGATCGGCAGCACCAGCAGGACCAGCGCCAGCAGCGCCCCGACGTGGGCGTAGCGGCGCAGCCGCCGGTGGTCGCGCACCAGCAGCAGCACGGCGGTGAACAGCCCCACCCCCAGGGCCGACCAGAGCAGCTGGGTGGAGGCGGCCTCCCGGCCGGGGGTGGCCCGGTCCAGGCGGTAGATCACCACCAGGCCGATCCCGTTCAGCAGCACCGCGATCGGCAGCAGCAGCGGGTCCGCGTACCGGGCCCGCAGGCGGACCGCGCCGTGCGCCGCCAGGGCGAGCACGCCGAGCGCCGCCCCGTACTGGGCGGCGTCGGCGGGCGCCCGCCCGTCGAGGTTCACCCCGACCTCGACGTAGCCGAACACGGCGATCAGGACGGCGGCCAGCACCAGCACCAGCTCGGTGGTGCGCCGGGGCCGCACCGGCCGGACCGGCCGGGCCGCGGATCTCGTCACGGCGGAGGGTGTCGCCACGGACCGTCCTGGGGGAGGCGGGAGTCGAAGGGGCCGACCGGGTCCGGACACCGGTGCCCCGGTTCGTCACCCTAACGAGCACTATCCATATATATCGACTCTTTGCCACGGTGTGTCCGCCTTTGCCACGACCGCGCCCGCCGCCCCTCACTCCGGCCGCCGCCCGGCCAGCACCGCCGCCCCCGCCCCGAACACGGCCAACAGCACGACGGAGAAAAGCAGTTCACCCCAGGGCACGGCCACCCGCCCGGTCCGGGCCGCCGTCACCACCCCGCGCACCGCCGCGTTGGCCGGCGAACCCGGCAGCACCAGCGCCGCCGCGGCCGACCCCAGCGCCGCCAGGATCCCGTACGGCGAGCGGACCAGCACCGGACGGTTGCCCAGCACCCCGGCCGACGCCCCCAGCAGCACGCAGACCACCGAGGCCACCAGCCCGGCCAGCAGCGCCCGGCCGACACCCGGCTCCCGCCCCGCCCCCGGGTCGGCCACCGCGCCGCCGACCCACCACAGCGCCGCCACCTCGCCCACCGCCAGCAGCAGCCCCGCCGTCACCGCCGCCAGCAGCGCCCCCAGGTGCACCCGCACCGGGCCCGCCACCGCCACCAGGCAGGCCCGCGAGGCCGGCGGCTCGGCCGTCAGCACACCGCGCACGCACCAGGCGCTCACCGGCACCAGCAGCCCCGCCCCGAACCCGAGCCCGCCCAGCAGCGGATCACCCGGCGTCACCCCGACCACCAGCACCAGCGCGAACGCCAGGAACGGCGGCAGCCAGGCGTGCGAGCGCACCAGCAGCTCCAGGTGGTACCGGGTCAGCGCCCCGACCTGCCCCATCACCCCTCCTCCCGCCGGCGCACCGCCAGCACCCGCAGCGCCGGGCGGCTCAGCAACAGGCCGCGCAGCAGGGCGTCCGAGTGCCCGGCCGGCACCTCCAGCCGCACCGCCGTACCGTCCAGCGCGGTCACCACCGGCCCGCCGGGCAGCCGCCGCGGCAGCGGGGCACCGTCCGCGAGGTCCACCTCGACCTCCACCACCGGCCCCCCGTCCAGCACCGGCACCGCCTCCCCGACCGGCCGCAGCCCGCCGTCCGCGCCCACCCGGTAGGCGGCGCTGGTCCGCCCGGCCAGCCGGGCCGGGTCGTGGTCCACGAACAGCACCGCGCCACCCGCCGCCGCCCGCTCGGCGGCCGCGTCGTCCAGCACCGCCCGCGCCCGCGGGTCCAGCCCGGTCCAGGCCTCGTCCAGCAGCAGCACCCGAGGCTCGGCGATCAACGCCTGCACCACCGCCACCTTCTGACAGGTGCCCTTGGACAACCGGCTCAACGGGGTGCCCGCCCGGTCCGCGATGCCGAACCGGTCCAGCCACTGCCCCGACCGCCGCCGCGCCTCCCCCGCCGACAGCCCGTGCACCCGGCCCACCCGCACCAGGTACGAGGCCGCGTCGAACGGCAGCGCCGGCGGGAACCGCTCCGGCACGTACGCCGCCGACCCGGGCCGCACCACCCGGCCGGTGCTCGGCCGCTCGATCCCGGCCGCCAGCCGCAGCAGCGTCGACTTGCCGCTCCCGTTCGCCCCGGAGATCCGCACCAACTCCCCCGGCCCGACGACCAGTCCGACGTCCCGCAGGATCCACCGCCCGCCCCGCCCGTACCGCTTGCCGACCGCGGTCAGCTCCATCCGCACCCCGCCTCCATCCGGTCCCCCGAAGGCTATCCAGCGCGGGTAAGGCCGACGTCAGCACCGCGTCCGGCAAACCCTGCCCCGCACGCCGGAGTTCACGCCGGGGCGGGCGGGTGCACCGTCCGGTCTCGTTTGGCCTTGACGAACTGATGATCCCTAGGATCGGCCGGGTGAATACCGGACGACGACCGAAGACCAGGCTCGGCAGCCTGCTGGCCGCCCTGGCGATAACGGGCGCCTCGCTGCTCCTCGGCCTGCCCGCCCACGCCGACGAACCATCAGCCGGCGCCTCCCCCGCACCGAAGGAGGCCCCCAAGGTCGACCTGATCCTGGACGTCAGCGGCTCCATGAACACCGCCGACATCCAGGGCAAGAGCCGCATCTCGGTGGCCCAGAACTCGCTGAACGAGGTGATCGACGCCCTGCCCGCGGAGACCGAGTTCGGCATCCGCACCCTCGGCGCCACCTACCCCGGCAACGACAAGAACATCGGCTGCCAGGACACCAAGCAGCTCTTCCCGGTCGGAAAGACCAACAAGGTCGAGGCCAAGACCGCGGTCGCCACCCTGCGCCCCACCGGCTGGACCCCGATGGGCCTCGCCCTGCGCGGCGCGGCCCAGGACCTCGGCAAGGGCGACGCCACCCGCCGGATCGTCCTGATCACCGACGGCGAGGACACCTGCACCCCGCCCGACCCGTGCGACGTCGCCCGCGAACTCGCCTCCCAGGGCATCCACCTGGTGGTCGACACCCTCGGCCTGGCGCACGACGACAAGACCCGTCAGCAGCTGCTCTGCATCGCCAACGCGACCGGCGGCACCTACACCGACGTCCGCACCCCCCAGCAGCTCACCGACAAGGTGAAGCAGCTGGTCGACCGCTCCAACGACACCTACACGGTGACCCCGTCCAAGACCGCCGGCACCGACAGGTGCGAGAGCGCCCCGGTGCTCACCCCCGGCGTCTACAGCGACCGGGAGAAGTTCTCCGAGCACCGCGTCTACAAGGTCCCGGTCAAGTCCGGCCAGGAACTGCGCGCCTCGGTCAGCGTCGGCCTCGACCGCGCGGTGGCCCGGGACTACGGCGTCCTGCTCCAGGCCACCAGCGCCGCCGGCCAGGAACTGGTCCGCGGCACCGACGCCGGCAGCGCCCGCGCCGACGTGATCTCCACCGGCCTGCGCTGGTCCACCAACGACTCCAAGGGCTACGTCACCGCGAGCCCCACCGCCTCCGCGAAGGACAAGCCGGACACCACCGTCTGCCTGGTGGTCAGCAACTCGCTGGCCCCGCAGTCCGGCGTCCAGGCCGACCCCGGCATGCCGCTGGAGCTGACCGTGGACCTCGCCTCCGCCTCGCCCGCCCCCGAGGGCGCCGCCATGGGCCTCGGCCGCGGCTGGATCCTGCTGCTCACCCTCACCCTGGCCGGCCTGGTCCTCGGCCTGCTCGCCGGCTGGATCGCACGCTGGCGGATCGCCGTCTGGCGGGAGAACTGATCATGCGTACGACGATCCGCGGCGCCCTCGCCGCCCTCGCCCTGCTGCCCGCCCTCGCGCTGGGCGCCCCGGCCGCCCCGGCCGCCTCCGCCGCCTCGCCGTCCCCGACGGCGACCGCGAGCGGCACCCCGGCCCCGGCCACCAAGGCCGGCACCTCCTTCCTGACCGCGGTCAACCTCTCCCCCGGCCAGGACGCCGATGTCGCCGTCTCCACCGGCGACTACCTCTACTGGGCGTTCGGCGCCTCCGAGGGCCAGACCCCGACGGTCAGCCTGACCGTCAAGCTGGCCCCGGCCGCCGACCGGCACGGCCCGCAGACCTGGAGCGTCGAGGTCTTCGACGGGCTGCGCCGCCGCCAGGCCTGCACCGCCGGCACCCAGAACGCCACCGGCGACCAGAACACCACCTCGCTGGCGCTGAACTGCACCCTGCGCGAGGTCCGCACCTGGGCCGAGCCGTGGTCCGGCGACCCGCTGCCCGGCACCTACTACGTCCGGCTCTCGGTCACCGACGCCCCGCAGCCCGACCTCGGCCTGGCCGCCACCACCCAGCTGCACGTCGCCGCCAAGGGCAACGCCGACAACGCCCAGCCCGAGGGCGGCGCGCTCAAGGCGCCGCTGGTCCCGCCGGTCGGCGGCGGCGCGAGCACGGCCCGGGCCGCGGCCCCGGTCGCGGAGCAGGACCACTGGTACACCGGCTGGTTCTCCGGCTGGAACAGCCGCTGGTACTGGACCATCGGCGGCGGCTTCCTGGCCGCCCTGGCCGGCATCCTCGGCTACCACCTGACCCGGCACCCGCGCGGCCACCGCCCCGGCCACCACGGCGCCGTCCCGCCCCAGGGCTCGCACCACCAGCACGGCCACTACGCCGAGCGCCCGTAGTCCCGGCCCCACCCGTCGGGGGGGGGGGGGGCGCCCCGGCGCCCGGGGCGCCGCGCGGGGGGGCGGGTGTGGGGGGGGGGGGGGGGGCCCCCCCCCCGGGCTCGCACCACCCCCACGGCCACTCCGCGGCGGGCCCTTAGCCCCGCCCCACCCCGTGGCGGGCGGGCCGCACACCTTCCGGCCGGCCCTCGACCGCGTCTACGATCGAAGGGTGCAGCCGCGCGGCCGGATCGTGGTCGGCGTGGACGGCTCCGCCCCCGCCCGCGCCGCGGTCCGCTGGGCGGCCCGCCTGGCCCGCCGCACCGGCGGCCCGCTGGAGGCGGTGGCGGTCTGGGACTTCCCCTGCCTGTTCGGCGAGCACGGCCTGGTGCCGCCGGCCCTGGACGGCTTCGAACCGGAGCGCCGCGCCGCGGAGATCCTCGACGAGGCGGCCGCCGACTGCGGTCTCCGGCTGGACTGCGGGCTCCGGCTGGACCGCCGGCTCAAGGCCGGGCCGCCCGGGCCCGCCCTGGTCGCCGCCGCGGCCGGCGCCGCCCTGCTCGTCCTCGGCAACCGCGGCCACTCCACCCCGCCGGACGCCCCGCTGGGCACCGTCGCCCAGTACTGCCTGCACCACGCGCCCTGCCCGGTGGCCGTCGTCCGGGCGGACGGTGCGCGGACCGGCCCGTGACGGCGCGCGGATCAGCCCTTGAACAGGTTGTGCCCCACGTCGGACGGCACCTCGTCCTGGACCGGCTTGCTGCCCGGCCCCGGCACGTGCTCACCCGGGATCGGCTGGTCGCCCTCGCGGTGCAGCAGCACCACCCCGTCCTCGGCCCAGAGCTGCCGGTACCCGTGCGCCAGCAGCAGCTGGATCCGGTCGGCCTGCTCCTTGTCGGTCTTGAAGGGGAAGGACCGCTTGTCGGAGCGGGTCAGCACGTACTCGCGCCCGCGCGGTGTCCCGTCCACCAGCACCACGTCCGTCCTGGCGGTCAGCCGCGGCGCGATCTGGTTGTCGGCCTCCACCGAGGCGCCGTCCGGGATCAGCGCGGCCGCCCGGACCAGCGCGGCCTCGCTCGCCCTGGGCTCCCAGGAGGACGGTACGGCCAGTTGCAGCAGCCCGATCGGCACCGCCGCCACCAGCGCCACCCCGACCGTGCCCAGGCCCAGCAGCCGGGCCCGTCGCCGGGTCCGCTCGGGCCGCCCGGTGCCGCTCAGCCGGCCCAGCACCTCGAGGCTCGCGGTCAGCAGGACCGGCCAGAGCATCGAGTCGTAGTGCCGGGCGATCGACCAGTGGTTGGGGTTGCTGGAGAGGATCCGTTCGGCCAGCAGCGGCAGCAGGCACAGCACGGTCGCCGAGCGCAGCGGCAGCAGGAACACGGTGCCGAACAGCCAGAGCAGCAGCAGCGGCTTCAACGGCTGGTCGAAGGCGGTCTGCACCAGCAGGAAGGGGTTGTGCAGCAGGTGGGTGACCGCCTGGCCGCCGTCGTCGCCGAGCGCCTTGTAGTTCCAGTAGTAGCCCGGCTCGCCGCCCATCGCCGGGATCAGCCACTTGATCGCCACCGCCGAGGCGACGGGGCCGCCGAGCAGCAGTCCCAGTCCGGTCAGGCGCCCCGCGCGGTCCCCGGTGCGGCGGGTGCGCAGCAGCAGCACCAGCCCGTACGCGCCGACCAGCAGGCCGAGGTCCTCCTTGGTGCAGCACAGCAGCACCGCGGCGAGCACCACCGTGCCGTAGCGGCGGGCCAGGCCGCGCTCCAGCATCAGCAGGGTCAGCGGGACGGCGAAGGCCACCTCGTGGAAGCCGACCCGGGAGGCGACCAGCAGCGGCCAGCCGAGCGCGTAGACCAGCCCGGCCAGGTCCGCGGCCCGACGGGCGGTGCGCGGCTCGGCGGCGGCGAAGGAGTGCGCGGCGATCCGGCGGATCAGCGGCACCCCGAGCGCGAACAGCAGCGCCTGCCCGATGATCAGCGAGCGCGGGTCGTCCCAGATCCAGTACAGCGGCGCGAGCAGCGCCAGGACCGGGGAGAAGTGGTCGCCGAGCAGCGAGAACCCGGGCGGGAACTCGTGGTGGTAGTACTTCAGCGTCGAGACCGGCAGCCCGAAGTGGGCGTAGCCGCGCACGCCCTGGTCGAAGATGCCGAGGTCGAAGCCGCCGAGCGAGACGGAGAGCCAGCCCTGCATCCCGATGGCGCACATCACCGCGAAGCACAGCAGGCTGAGCAGCACGGTGCGCCGGGCGGGCGGGCCCAGGACGGCCGCGGCCCGGCGGGCGGCGGCGGGTACGGCGGCCCGGGTCGTCGGCGGGGTCGCGGTCTGGGTGGTCACGTCGGCTCTGGTCCGTCTCTGGTCCGTGAGGTCCGGTCCGTCAGGTCCGGTTGCTCAGGGCGGGGTCGCGGTCGCGGTCGTCGTCGTGCTTGCGGGCGTCGTCGTGCTTGCGGGCGTCGGGGTCGTGGTCGAGCTTGGCGCCGAGCAGCGCCCAGGCGCCGGCCGAGGCGTCCACGGCCTGCCGCCGGGCCCGGTACAGCCGCAGGCCGATGACGACCAGGACGGCGACCGCCAGCGGCGGGTAGATCGAGCCGGGCAGCTGCCAGTACCAGGCGACGCCGCGGCCCCAGCGGTGCGGCACGACCCACATCACGTGGGAGAGGAACACCGCCAGCGTCACGCCGAGCAGCACCCGCCGGCCGGCGCTGCGGGCCTCCGCGGCCAGCAGGGCGATCAGCGGGAGGCACCACACCCAGTGGTGGGTCCAGCTGATCGGCGAGACCAGCAGCGCGGTGAGGGCGGCGCAGACGCCGCCCCAGGCGTCGGCCCGGCGCAGCACCCGGGCGGAGCGCCCGGCGAGCACGGCCACCCCGAGCCCGAGCGTGGCGACCAGCGCGGAGGCGATCAGCCCGACCGTGCCGGGGTCGTTGACGTCGAGCAGCCGGCAGACGGCCCCGCGCAGCGACTGGTTGTCGACCAGCACGGTGACGCCGACCCGGCTCGGGTCCCACAGGTACTTGGCCCAGAACCCGTACGAGGCGTCCGGCAGCACGGCCCAGCCGACCAGGCCGGCCGCCAGGAAGGTGGCGATGGAGACCAGGGCGGCCCTGGTCCGGCCGGTCAGGAACAGGTAGACGGTGAACAGCCCCGGGGTGATCTTGATCGCGGTGGCGAGGCCGATGCCCACGCCCTTGGACCGGCTGCGGTCCGGGCGGGTGAGGTCCCACAGCACCAGGCAGAGGATGCCCAGGTTGACCTGGCCGTACTGGAAGGTGGTGTAGACCGGCTCCAGCCAGACCGCGAGGCCGGCGGCGAGGACGGTGGCCGCCGTCCGGTAGCGCCGGGCGGGCCAGCCGGCCAGCTTGAGCGACAGGTGCACGGCCAGGCCGAGCAGCGCGTAGTTGCCGAGCGTCACCAGGATCCGCAGCGGGCTCACGTCGAACCAGGTGCTCGGCACGAACAGCATCGCGGCGAACGGCGGGTAGGTGGCCGGGAGGTCCCAGCCGGGCAGCCGCATCGCGTACAGGTCGTCGCCGTTGACCACGGCCTGGCCCTCGGCCCGGTAGACGAGCATGTCGACCATGTTCGCCCCGTGCAGGTGGCGCTGGAGGACCAAGGCCGCCACCGACAGCACGGCCACGCAGGCCGCCGCGATGGTCCAGGAATTCGGTCTTCCGCTCGCCGGGCCGCCCTCGGGCCCCTCCGGGTCCGCCTGTCGCGTCCACCGTGTCAGACCGAACTCGCGCACCGCGATGGCACCCCGTTGAGATAGACCAGATCGTTCCCTCGTCACCGTCTGGGCCCACCCACCATAACCGACCCCTCTGAGAGCCCCCTGGGCCCGGAAGCACAACGAATTCCGCCCGGCGGGGGCGCTGTGAGCTCGGTCACGGAGCGGGCGGCCCGGGGCTTCGGGGCGTCAAAACGCGAAATCCCGCCGGGAGTTGAACTCCCGGCGGGATTTGCTGGGCCGATCGGAACCGGTCCGTTGGGTGGAGCTGAGGGGATTCGAACCCCTGACCCCCTCGATGCGAACGAGGTGCGCTACCGGACTGCGCCACAGCCCCAACGAGAAGAAACTCTAGCACCTTTCGGAGGGGGTCCGTGACCACCCCCCTGGTCGGGGGCGGTCACGGCGGTCATTCGTTGGCCGCGCGGGGGCGGGACTGCGGAGCCGGGGCTTCGGCGTACTGGTCGAACAGCGGGGTGGTGCGGGACTCGGCGGGCCGGCCGGCGGTCCAGGTGCCGGGGGCCGAGAGGTCCAGGCCGCGGGAGACCCGGGGGGCGACCGGCGCGGTGACGTAGGTCGGCAGCGGGACGGGCACCGGCTCCCAGGAGTCGGGGCCGGCCGCACCGCGCTCGCGCATGCCGTCGACCCACTCCTCGTGCTCGGTCGCCTCGGCCACCGCGGAGGCGGACGGCACCGCGACGGTGGCCTGCTCCGGATCGGCGGCCAGCCGCAGGTGCGGACGGCGGCCGGAGCGGTGCCCGGCGGGCGCGGGCGGGGCGTCGTCGTCCGGGGTGGGCGCCTCGACCGTCGGCCGGTCGTCCGCCGGGGCCTCGGCGCGCTGCCGCTCGCGCTGGCGCAGCCGCTCGGCCGCCTGGGCGGCCCGGTCGCGGTCCAGCTTCACCTCGTACCGCTGGCGCTCCAACTTGCGCAGGTGGCCGATGTAGAGGGTGAGCAGGACCGCCGGCACGGCCGGGACCCAGAGGAAGGCCAGGCCCGCCACCGCGGCGACCACCGCGCCGAGCGCGAAGGCCAGGAAGAGGGCGGTGACCATCCGGCGCCGACGGGCCAGCAGCAGCGCCCGGCGCTCGGACCCGACCTGCCGCACCGGGGCCGGCCGTTCGGCCGGCCGCTCCACCGGTGGTTCGGGCTCCCGCACGGCGGGGTCGCCGGAGTCGGCCGCGTCCCGCTCGGGGGGGCCGTCGCTGCTGTGCTCGTCGTCACGCGATTCGTCACCCAGGGCCCGGGCTGCCCGTCGCTCCAGCGCCGAACGCCCGGCCAGCAGGCGGATGGCGGTGCTGAAGCGTTCCGTCGGGCGCGCCTCGTTGAGTTCGTCCTGCCTGCGGAGCCACATGGGCACCAGATAGGCGGCCCAGGCCCCTACGATGACGGCGTAGATAAGGCCGCTACTGCTCACGATTCACACCGTACGGGCGACGGGGAAGGCCCGGCAGCAATTTGGCGCGGCGTGTCGTGTGATCAAGCTGATTCTCCGACTATTTTGCCGGTGTTTGTGACGGTCCGCCACCGCGCCGATGCCATATCGATATTTCTTTCGAACAAATATTCAATTACGTGGCTCGCGCCCGGAACTGAGCGCCCGCCAGCGCTCCAGCATCCCCTCCGGGACCTCCTCGGCGGTCAGGGCGTAGACCAGGTGGTCCCGCCAGTCCCCGTCGATGTGGAGATAGCGCGGGCGCATTCCCTCCGCACGGAAGCCGAGCTTTTCCACCACCCGTCGGCTCGGGCCGTTCTCCGGGCGGATGCAGACCTCGATCCGGTGCAGTCCGAGGGTGTGGAAGCAGTGGTCCACCGACAGCGCCACGGCCGTCGGCATGATGCCCCGGCCGGCCACCGCCTCGTCGATCCAGTAGCCGACGTTGGCCGAGCACATCGAGCCCCAGGTGATCCCGCCGACGGTCAACTGGCCGACCAGCTGGCCCTTGTGGAGCACCACGAAGGGCAGCATCCGGCCCGCCGAGGCCTCGCCGCGCAGGAAGCGGACCATCTGCCGGTAGGTCGGGCGGGGCCCGGCGGCCTGGCCGGCCGGGCCGGGCGGCACGGTGGCCTCCCAGCGCCGCAGCCAGTCCCGGTTGCGGCGGCTCACCTCCTGCCACTCGCGCTGGTCGCGGGCCCGGATCGGGCGCAGCACGACCTCCCCCTCGTGGAGTTCTACCGGCCAGCCGGCGTTCAGTGCCCTCTCCTCGATGCTTCGGTCCCGAAAGCCGGTGCGTCGGGCCGGGGGTGGTCCCCGCCGCCGAGCTGGTCGACGGCGTGCGCGAGCAGCGGCTCCAGGACGGCCAGACCGTCCTTGACGCCGCCGGTCGAACCCGGCAGGTTGACGATCAGGGTACGTCCGGCGAGCCCGGACAGCCCGCGGGAGAGCGCCGCGGTCGGCACCTTGTCGCGGCCGTACGCGCGGACGGCCTCGGCGATGCCGGGGACCTGCCGGTCGATCACCCGGGCGGTCATCTCGGGGGTGAGGTCCATCGGCGAGATGCCGGTGCCGCCGGTGGTCAGCACCACGTCGTAGCCGGCGGCGACGGCCTCGCGCAGGACGGCCTCGACCGGCTCGCCGTCCGGGACGACCCGCGGGCCGTCGACGGTGAAGCCCATCGCGGTCAGACCCGCCACCAGCAGCGGGCCGCCCTTGTCCTCGTACACCCCGGCCGAGGCCCGGTTGGAGACCGTCACCGCGAGCGCCTTCATGCGCCCACCTCGCTTCGCTCGGCAGGGGCATTCGCCCATCCGCACCTCTTGACGGCTCGCTCGCTCCGCTCGCTCACGCCGAAACCTCCGGCGCGAACCAGTCGCCGCTCTTGCCGCCGGTCTTGCTGAGCACCCGGACGGACTCGATGCTCGCGCCCTTGTCGACCGCCTTGACCATGTCGATCACGGTCAGCGCGGCGACCGTCACCGAGGTCAGCGCCTCCATCTCGACACCGGTGCGGTCGGCGGTGCGCACGGTGGCGGTGATCTCGACCGCGTCGTCGCCGACGGTGAGGTCGACCTCGACGCCGGAGACCGCGATCGGGTGGCAGAGCGGGATCAGGTCCGGGGTCCGCTTGGCGCCCATGATCCCGGCGATCCGGGCCACCGCGAGGGCGTCGCCCTTGGGCACGCCCTCGCCGCGCAGCAGCGCCACCACCCGCGGCGAGACCCTGACCCGCCCGGCCGCGACGGCGGTGCGCGCGGTGGCGGCCTTCTCGGAGACGTCGACCATCCGGGCGGCGCCCCGGTCGTCGACGTGGGTGAGGCGGTCGCCGGGATTCGGTGTCGTCACGGGTAACTCCAGGGGCGCGCAGGTCGAATACCGCGCTACCGTACCGCTCTGCCGCCGCCCGCTCGCCCCGGGGCGCTGCTGACCCGCCGCCCGCGGAACGCTCAGGAGTCCAGCAGCACCACGTCGACCTCGCTGCCGGCGGGCAGCTCGGTGACCTCCTCGGGAACGGTGATCAGGCAGTTCGCCCGGGCCAGCGCCCCGACCAGGTGCGAGTCGGCGGCGCCCACCGGCCGCACGGTGCCGTCCGCCGCGTACCGGCCGCGCAGGAACTGCCGGCGCCCGGCCGGGGAGCGCAGCGCGGACGGGCAGAGCGCGCGCACCACCGGGCGGTGGACGTCGGTCGCGCCCAGCATGGTGCGGATCACCGGGCGGACGAAGAGCTCGAAGGAGATGTAGGCGCTCACCGGGTTGCCCGGCAGGGCGAGCAGCGGCACCCCGGCCGCGCCGCCGATCCGGCCGAAGCCCTGGGGCTTGCCGGGCTGCATCCGCAGCTTGCGGAAGTCGACTCCCCCGTAGGACTCGAAGACCTCCTTGACCACGTCGTACGCGCCGACGCTGACCCCGCCGCTGGTGACGATCAGGTCGGCCCGGCCGAGCTGCTCCTCCAGCACGGCGCGCAGCCGGTCGGCGTCGTCGGGGACGGCACCGACCCGGAAGGCGATGGCGCCGGCCTCCTGGGCGGCCGCGGTGAGGGTGAAGCTGTTGGAGTCGGAGATCTGCCCGGGCCCGACCGGCTCGCCGGGCTGGACCAGCTCGCTGCCGGTGGAGAGCACCACGACCCGGGGCCGCGGGCGGACCTTCACGGTGGCCCGGCCGATCGCGGCGAGCAGGCCGAGCTGGGTGGGGCCGAGCCGGGTGCCGGCCTCCAGGACGGTGGTGCCGGCGGCGACGTCGCTGCCGCGGCGGCGGATGTGGGCGCCCTCGGCGACCGGGCGCAGCACCCGGACCTCCTCGTCCGGCACCGGCGCGGTCATCGCGGCGGCGGCCGTCCCGGTGCCGGTGCCGCCGTCGGTCCACTCGACCGGGGCGACCGCCTGGGCGCCGGGCGGCACCGGGGCGCCGGTCATGATCCGGGCGGCCCGGCCGGGGCCGACCCTGGGCAGGTCGCCCGCGCCGGCCGCGATGTCGCCGACCACGGCGAGCACCGAGGGGTAGGCCTCGGTGGCGCCCCGGGTGTCGGCGGTGCGGACGGCGTAGCCGTCCATCGAGCTGTTGTCGAAGGGCGGCAGGTCGCCCTCGGCGACCACGTCCTCCTCCAGTCGGCAGCCCTGGGCGTCGAGCAGCTGGAGCTCGATCGCGGGCAGCGGGCCGACCGCGGCCAGGACGTCGGCGCGGTGCTCGTCCACCGTCCAGAAGCGAGGAGCCGCCGGTGCCCGGTCCGCGGACCCGTCGCAGCAGGCTGCGGGGGTGGTGGTGTGCTCCGTGGACCGGGTCATCGGCGGCTCGCTCTCTGTGTCGTGAGATCAGTCCTGCAGCTCGGAACCGACGAACTCCCGCAGCCAGGAGCGGAACTCCGGGCCCAGGTCCTCGCGTTCGGCGGCCAGTCGGACGATAGCGCGCAGGTAGTCGGCGCGGTCGCCGGTGTCGTAGCGGCGGCCCTTGAAGAGCACGCCGTGCACCTGGCCGCCGGCCTCGGCGTCGCGGGTGGTCAGCTCGCGCAGGGCGTCGGTGAGCTGGATCTCGCCGCCGCGGCCGGGCGGGGTCTCGCGCAGCACGTCGAAGACCAGCGGGTCGAGGACGTAGCGGCCGATGACGGCGTAGTTGGAGGGCGCCTCGCCCGGCTCGGGCTTCTCGACCAGGTCGGTCACCTGGAAGACGTCCTCGCCGAAGCCGTTCGCCTTGACGGCCGCGCAGCCGTAGAGGTGGATCTGGGAGGGGTCGACCTCCATGAGGGCGACGACCGAGCCGCCGAGCTCCTGCTGCACCTCGATCATGCGGGCGAGCAGCGGGTCGCGCGGGTCGATCAGGTCGTCGCCGAGCAGGACGGCGAAGGGCTGGCCGGCGACGTGCTGCTCCGCGACGGAGACGGCGTGGCCGAGGCCCTTCGGGTCGCCCTGGCGGACGTAGTGCATGTTGGCCAGCTCGACGGACTCGCGGACCCGGCGCAGGCGGTCCTCGTCGCCCTTGCGGACGAGGAGCTCCTCCAGCTCGTAGGCGCGGTCGAAGTGGTCCTCCAGCGCGCGCTTGTTGCGGCCGGTGACCATCAGTATGTCGGAGAGGCCGGCGGCGGAGGCCTCCTCGACGACGTACTGGATGGCCGGCTTGTCGACGACGGGCAGCATCTCCTTCGGGGTGGCCTTGGTCGCCGGGAGGAAGCGGGTGCCCAGTCCGGCCGCGGGTACCACGGCCTTGGTTACCGGAATACGGGAGGTGGTCGTCGTCATGCGTTTACCTTACTCAGGCACGTTTTCGCCCGGCCGAGCGCGGTCGGGCGGCTAGGACAGCACGTCCCGGGGCACGGCCACGGTGGCGGGCGTATGGGAAGCGACCGGCTGGGCCAGGGGGTCCCCTCCGGTACAGGCCGACAGACTACCCGGCTTTTCCGAACGGTCACGTTCGGGAGTCGGCGCCCGCTCCGGCCCGGATGCGGGCTGCTCACGGGGCCCGGCGGGGCGGCCGGGGCCCGGCGCCAGCCGCCAGCAGTCGCCGCCGGCGCGGCGGGCGGCGGCCAGGGCCCCGTCGGCGGAGCGCAGCAGGACGGCCGCGTGGGCGCCGTCCTCGGGGAGCACGGCGATGCCGACGGCGGCGGTCAGGCCGTTGCCCCCGGCCGGACGGGGCGCCCGGGTGCCGGAGGACCAGTCGAGCAGCAGGTGCCGGCGCACCGACCAGACCAGCCGCTCGGCGACCTGCGCGGCGCCCTCGGCGCCGGTGTCCGGGAGCACCACCAGGAACTCCTCGCCGCTGTAGCGGCCCAGGGTGTCGGCGCGGCGGATCTCCATGGCGAGCCGCTGGGCGAGGTCGCGCAGTATCGCGTTGCCGCGGGCCCGGCCGTGCTCGGCGAGCACCGCGTCGAAGCCGGCGATCTCCAGCAGCAGGACGGCCAGCGGGCGCGGGCCCTCGGCCTGGCCGGTGTGCTCGGCGCGGCGGGCCCGTTCGATCTCCCGGTCCAGGGTGAGCTGCAGGTGGCGGTAGTTCCAGACGCCGGTGAGCGGGTCGCAGGAGGCGGTCCGCTCCAGCTCGGCGCAGCGCTCCTCCAGTTCGGCGATCCGGCCGGTCAGCCGTTCCCGGTCGGCGGCCGCCCCGGCCCGCTCCCGGCGCGCGCGCAGTCCGAGCACGGTGGCGCCGGCCAGCGCGGGGGCGCTCAGCGCGGCCAGGGCCTGGACCAGCAACGGGGTGGACAATCGGGGCGCCCTTTCGCGTGTCAGGCTCTGCGCGTCACGGTTTTCGGACGTGGAGGATCCGGTGCACAACGAGAAGAGCGACCTGAGGACACGGCTGTTGACGCGGCGCCGCGCACTCACCGCCGAGGGGCGCGCGCGGGCGGCACTCGCGCTGGCCGGACACGCGCGGGAACTGGCCGCGCCGGGCAGCACGGTGGCCGCGTACGTGTCGGTGGGCGCGGAGCCCGGGACGCGTCCGCTGCTGGACGCGCTGCGGGAGAGCGGCGTCCGGGTGCTGCTGCCGGTGCTGCTGCCCGACAACGACCTGGACTGGGCCGAGTACGCGGGGCCGGCGGCGCTGGCCGCGGCCGGGCGCGGGCTGCTGGAGCCGGTCGGGCCGCGGCTCGGGCCGGAGGCCGTCACGGGGGCCTCGGTGGTGCTGCTGCCGGGCCTGGCGGTGGACGCCGCCGGGCTGCGGCTGGGCCGCGGCGGGGGCAGCTACGACCGGGTGCTGGCCCGGCTGGAGCGGGCCGGGGCGCGGCCGGTCCTGGCGGTGCTGCTGTACGAGCACGAGCTGCTGGAGCGGGTGCCGGCCGAGCCGCACGACCTGCCGGTGGACCTCGCGGTCACGCCCTCCGGGGTGCGGGCGCTCGGCCGGGACGGCGGCGGCTGAGGCGGCGGCCGGGACGGCGGCGGCTGAAACGGCGGCGGCCCCGCTCTCCCGGGGAGGAGGGCGGGGCCGCACGGGCTGGGGACGGGCCTCAGCCCGTGGTGAGCACCAGCTTGTGCTTGGTGGCCTTCTCGACCGCGTCCGGCGTGTAGGCCCAGGTCAGCAGCTTGCCCTTGAGCCAGAGGTCGGTCTGGTCGTTGTAGTTCTGGTGGAAGGCGTGGCCCGAGGCGCCGCCGACGTTGACCCAGCGCGAGGAGTCCAGGTCGTTCAGGTCGACCACCATCCGCATCGACGGGATCCAGTCCACCTGGTAGCCCGCCGCCGCGTTCCAGCCGGCCGCGTCGACCGCCGCCGAGCCGCCGGAGAGGCGGTACGGGCCGCGGTTGAGCAGCTTGTGGACGAGGCCGGAGGCGATCGAGGAGTTGTCGGTGCCGAGGGTCTGCTCGCGCAGCTCCAGCTTGTGCAGGCGGCCCCAGCTCCAGGTGGAGATGTCCTTGCCGAGCAGCGAGGTCAGGTCCTGCCGGGCGTTCTTCATCGCCTCCTTGAGCAGGTTGTCCAGGCCCTTCTGCTCCTTGTGGTCGGAGTCGATGTACGTCCACCAGGAGCTGTCGGGCTTGTCGAGCTGGGTGCGCACGACCTCGGTCCAGCGGTCGCCGCCGTCCGGCTGGGCCTTGCTCGGGTCGCGGGTGCCGCACTGGGTGACGATCTTGCTGGAGCTGTCCGGCTTGGTCGGGTCGTCCTGCTGGCGCACCAGCAGGCAGTTGTCCTTGGCCCGGATGTCGGCCGGGAACTTCTGCCCGAAGGCCAGGCAGAGCAGGTTGCGCCAGACGCCGTTGTAGTAGGCGGCGGCGGCCGAGTCGGCGTCCTGGTGGAAGTTCCAGTCCTTGAGCAGGTCCTGGGCCTCGCGCACGTAGGGGTCGTCGATCCGCTGCTTGAGCAGCAGCGGGACCAGCGTCTTGGCCATGATGCTGGTGTTGTCCAGCTGGAGGGTCTGCATGTCGTCCGGCGAGATCTTGCCGTTGTTCTTGAGCAGGCCCTCGATCTGGTCGGTGATCTCCTTGGCCCGGGTGCCGTACTCCCAGTCCTTGGTGAGGCTGTACTTGTAGCTCGGGTCCACCACGGCCTGGTTGGCGGTGACGATGTAGCCGGCCGCCGGGTTGAGGCTGTACGGCAGGGCGGTGAAGGGGACCGGGTCCGGCTTCCACTGGTACGAGGAGTCCCAGCCCGGGGCCGGCATCGAGCCGTCGCCCTTGCCGCGCACCGGGATGACGCCCGGGGCCTGGTAGCCGATGTTCTTGCCGTCGGCGTAGATCAGGTTCTGCGCGGGGACGGCGAAGTCCTTGGCGGCGGCGCGGAACTCGTCCCAGTTGCGGGCCCGGTCCAGTTCGAAGACCGCGTCCATGGTCCTGCCCGGGCTCAGCGCCGTCCACTGCAGGGCGACGCCGTAGCCGCCGGTGCCGCGGTCGGGGGCGGAGCTGCCGTTGGGGGCGTACTTGCCGACGTTCTGCTGCTCGGTGCTGACGTCCGAGATGAGCGGGGCGCCGGTGCGGGTGGTGCGGACGGTGATGGTGCGGTCCTCGCCGCCGGCGACCTTGATGGTCTCCTTGCGGAGGTCGAACTTCTCGTCCTTGCCGTCCACCTGGTAGGTGTCCGGGCCGGTGACCTTCTCCAGGTAGAGGTCGGTCACGTCGGCGCCCAGGTTGGTGAAGCCCCAGGCGACGTCCTTGTTGTGGCCGATCACCACGCCGGGCATGCCGGCGAAGGTGAACCCGGTGACGTCGAACTGGCAGGCCGGCGAGGCGGTCCGGCAGTGCAGGCCCATCTGGTACCAGACCGAGGGCAGGCCGGGGCCGAGGTGCGGGTCGTTGGCCAGCAGCGGCTTGCCGGTGGTGGTGTGCGAGCCGGCGACCACCCAGGAGTTGGAACCGATGCCCTGGCCGGGGCGGCCGAGCAGCTGCGGCATCCCGTCGATCCGGTCGGTGAGGCCCTGCAGCAGCGCCTTGGTGGTGGCCGCGCCCTGGGCGGTGCCCGCGCCGGGGGCGGCGCCGGACGGGGCCGAGCCGTCGGCCGGGCGGTAGGTGTCGCCGTTGACGGTGCCGGTCTTCACGATCGTGCCGTTGCGGGCGTACGGGTAGTCCGGGTACAGCTCGGCGATCTTGTCCGGGCCGAAGTCCTGGGCCAGCAGCGAGCGGTCGATCTCCTCCTGGAGGTTCCCGGAGAGGTTCCAGGCCATCGCCTTGAGCCAGGCCACCGAGTCGACCGGGGTCCACTGCTCGGGCTTGTAGCCGCTGTTGACCGCGCCGAGCATGGCGTACTCCAGCGAGGCCTTCTCCCCGCCGGGGTGCTCGGCGAGCCAGGCGTTCACGCCGTCCGCGTAGGCCTGGAGGTACTTCTTGGTCTCCGGCGAGAGCTTGGTGTCGTACTCCTTCTGCGCCACCTGCCGCCAGCCCATGGTGCGGATGAAGGAGTCGGTGTCGACCTGGCCGTCGCCGAACATCTCGGACAGCCGGCCCGCGGTGATGTGCCGCCGGACGTCCATCTCCCAGAAGCGGTCCTGGGCCTGGACGTAGCCCTGGGCGCGGAACAGGTCCTCGCTGGTGTCCGCGTACAGCTGCGGGATGCCGTTGGCGTCGCGCTTGACGTCGACCGGCGCGCTCAGGCCCGCCACCTTGACCGTGCCGTCCACCTCCGGGAAGGAGGCGCGGACCGCGGTGACCCCGCGGTAGCCGCCGTAGCCGACACCGGCCACCAGCAGCACGACCAGCACGATCACGATCAGACGGGCGCGCCGGAACTTCTTCGAGCGGGGCATCTGGGTCCTTGCGGTCCTGACTTCGGGGCGGGCGGGCGTGTCCAGGGCCTGGGGCCGTGACAGGGCACCACATTAGGCCGAGTCGGACGGCCGGCGTGCACGGGGGACGCTCCCGGCGGGATCGGAGGCGGTCAACGGGCGGCCCGGAAGGGGCCGGTGGGTGCCCCGAGGGCACGCACGGCGGGCGCGACGAGGAAGGAAGTAGGCAATGAAACTAAAGATATGGCAAAATGTTAGACTGAGTAACGATCCGCAACAGGAGCATTGACGACTTCTTAACGGGTCGACGGTCCGGCACCGCCCGGCCCGGCACCACCTGACACCCCGCCCGCCCATGCCTGCCCGAGGTGCCACTGCGTGAACGTCGCCCACCTGAACCAGCTCCTGCTCGAAGCCTCCGTGATCCTGCTCTTCGCAGTGGTCGCCGTCCGGTTCTCGACCCGATCAGGGCTGCCCAGTCTGCTGATCTACCTCGGGATCGGCGTGGCACTGGGCCAGAACGGGATCGGCGTCACCTTCAACAACGCCGAACTGACCCAGGTGCTCGGCTACGCGGCACTCGTGGTGATCCTCGCCGAGGGCGGCCTCAAGACCAGTTGGCGCGAGGTCAGACCCGCCATGCCGGCGGCCACCGTCCTGGCCACCGCCGGCGTCGGCGTCAGCGTCTTCGTCACCGCGGCCGGCGCGCACTGGCTGGTCGGCCTGGACTGGCGCACCTCGCTGCTGCTCGGCGCGATCGTCTCCTCCACCGACGCCGCCGCCGTCTTCTCGGTGCTGCGGATGGTCCCGCTGCCGCACCGGCTCACCGGCCTGCTGGAGGCCGAGTCCGGCTTCAACGACGCGCCCGTGGTCATCCTGGTCGTCGCCTTCGCCTCCACCGGCGAGCTGGACTCGTGGTACATGCTGCTCGCCACGATCGCCGCCGAACTGGCGATCGGCGCCGCGGTGGGCCTGGCCGTCGGCAAGCTCGGCGCGTTCGCCGTCAAGCACGTCGCCCTGCCGTCCTCCGGCCTGTACCCGATCGCCGTGGTCGCCCTGACCGTGCTCGCCTACGCCGGCGGCGCGCTGCTGCACGGCTCCGGCTTCCTCGCCGTCTACATCAGCGCGGTGATCCTCGGGAACTCCAAGCTGCCGCACGGCCCGGCCGTCCGCGGCTTCGCCGACGGGCTCGCCTGGATCGGGCAGATCGGGATGTTCGTGCTGCTCGGACTGCTCGCCTCGCCCGAGACCATGGGCGACGCGGTGGTCCCCGCGCTGGTGGTCGGCGGGGTGCTGGTCTTCCTCGCCCGGCCGCTGTCCGTGGTGCTCACGCTCACCCCGTTCAAGGTGCCCGTCCGCGAGCAGGCACTGCTGAGCTGGGCCGGACTGCGCGGGGCGGTGCCCATCGTCCTCGCCACCATCCCGGTGGTCTCCGGGGCGCACAAGGCCGACGACGTGTTCAACATCGTCTTCATCCTGGTCGTGGTCTTCACCCTGCTCCAGGGCCCGACCCTGCCCTGGATGGCCAAGCGGCTGCGGATCGGCGAGGGCGCCATGGGCCAGGACCTCGACATCGAGTCCGCGCCACTGGAGAAGCTGCACGGGCACCTGCTCTCGGTCACGCTGTCGCCGACCTCCAAGATGTCCGGCGTGGAGGTCAGCGAGCTGCGGCTGCCCAAGGGGGCGGCGGTCACCCTGGTCGTACGGGACGGCAGCTCCTTCGTGCCGGACAAGGCGACGATGCTGCGCGGCGGGGACGAGCTGCTGGTGGTCACCACGGACGAGGTCGGCGAGGCGGCCGAGCGGCGGCTGCGGGCCGTGGACAAGGGCGGCAAGCTGGCGGGGTGGCTGAACGGGCGCTGAGGCGCCGCCGGGGTGGCTCGGGTGACCTGAAAGGCCTGAGGGGCCCGGGTGGCTCGGGTGGCCTGGGTGGTCTGGCGGGATCTACGCGCGTAACTGTATGGTGGTACGACCACGCCGTATGACTACCGTTAGAACACCCCCAGCATCTGCCTGACGCAGAGTTGGCGCGACCGCTCGGCGGCCGCGGTCCGGCCCCGGCCCACCAGGCCCGGCCGGCCCGGTATCTACCCCGGTCGACGCGCGAGAGGACGACTCTCGGCGCCGTCGGGGCCACCCCATGCCCTGCCGCGCTACCAGGCAGCAGGAAGGACCGACCGTGACGGCCCGCCGAACGGTCGAGACCACCGCGGACAGCGCTCCGGACACCGCGGACAGCACCCCGAACAGCGCGACCACCGACGCCGCGACACCGGCCAAGGTCGGGTACGGCGCGCTGCTGCGCACGCCCGGAGCCTGGACCTTCCTGGCCCCCGCCTTCATCGCGCGCATGCCCTACGCGATGCTCAGCATGGGCATCCTGCTCCTGGTCAAGGACACCCACGGCTCCTACGGCACCGCGGGCACCGTCACGGCCATCGCCGCCGTCGCCCAGGCCCTGATCGGCCCGCAGACCGGACGGCTCGCCGACCGGTACGGGCAGGCCGCCGTCCTCGTCCCGACCGTCGTGGTGCACGCGGCCTCGGTCGGCCTGCTGATCGCGCTGGCGCTCGGCCACGCGCCCGCCTGGAGCCTGTTCCTGGCCGCCGTCCCGGCCGGCGCGAGCGTTCCGCAGATCGGCGCGATGGTCCGGGCCCGCTGGATCGCCACCATCGGCGCCGAGGGCGCGTCCGCCTCCGCGTCGGCCAAGGTGAGCACCGCCTTCGCCTTCGAGTCCGTGACGGACGAGTTCACGTTCGTGATCGGCCCGATCCTGGCCGCCAACATCGCCACCTCGGTGAACCCGGCCACCGCCCTGGTCGTCGAGGCCGCGCTGACCTTCGTCGGCGGCCTGGTCTTCGCCGCCCAGCGCCGCACCGCACCCGCCCGGATCACCCCGGAGCCCGGCGTCCGGCGCGCCTCCGCACTGTCCTCCCCCGGCGTCCGGCTGCTGGCCGGGGTGATCCTCGGGGTCGGGGCCGTGTTCGGCGGCATGCAGGTCTCGGTGAACGCCTTCGCCGACTCGGTCGGCCAGCACGACGCGGCCGGCACCGTGTACGGAATCTTCGCCGGCGGCTCGATGGTCGCGGGCGTGCTCTACGGCGTCATCGCCTGGCGGCGGGCCGTCCAGCAGCGGATGGTGGTCAGCTACGCGCTGCTGGTGGCGGGCTGCTCCACGCTGTGGGCGATGCCGAACCTGGTCACGCTCTCGATCGCCGCGCTGGTCTGCGGCCTGGCCATCGCGCCGACCCTGATCAGCGGCTACACCCTCGTCGAGACCCTGGTCGAGGACGGGGCCAAGACCGAGGCCTTCACCTGGCTGACCGGCGCCATCGGCCTGGGCCTGGCGGTCGGCTCGATGGTGGCCGGGCGGCTGATCGACGCCCACGGGCCGTCCGCCGGGTTCCTGGTGCCGCTGGTCGGCGCCGGGCTGGGTGTGATCGCGCTGGTGTCGCTGCGGCACCTGCTGGTGGCCCCGGGCGGGGCGGGCCGCGTGGTGGCCTCCTCGGCCGACCTCGGCGGCGCGGCACAGCTGGTCGGTGCCGCGAAGGGCTGAACGCGCGGTCGTCGGTGACTCGGTACCGGCTCATCTCACACCGGATTCGCTGGACTGATCCAACGGAATACCGCATCATTGACCATCGTTAGCACTCATCAGGCGAGAGTGCCAGGAGGAAGACAAGTGCCCACGTACCAGTACCAGTGCACCGAGTGCGGCAACGGCCTGGAGGCGGTGCAGAAGTTCACCGACGAGGCGCTGACCACGTGCCCCGACTGCCAGGGACGGCTCCGCAAGGTCTTCTCGGCCGTGGGCGTCGTGTTCAAGGGCTCGGGCTTCTACCGGACCGACAGCCGTTCGTCCTCCAGCAGCTCGGTGAGCTCCGGATCGTCCTCCGGCTCGTCGACCGGCTCCTCGACGTCGTCGGGCTCCGGCTCGGCCGGCTCGTCGTCCGGTTCTTCGAGCACGTCGAGCACGTCGAGTTCGTCCAGCTCGTCCAGCAGCCCGGCTCCCGCCGCCGGCTGACCTCGGTCTCACGGGAAGGCCCGTCGGCCCCGCTCCACGCGGGGACGGCGGGCCTTTTCGCGTGTCGCGGCAGGTCTTTCGCGCGCCGGGCGGGCCTTTGCGCGCGCCGCCGTCAACTTCCGGAATCGAAACAACTCGTGCGGGTGTACGAAGTTGTCCACAGGGGCGGGTTTGTCCACAGGCTGTGGGAATCGACTTCCGGGGCACGGCGCATCCGCGCAAGGTAGGGGACACCGAGCAAGACCCACCTGATTCCGGAGGTGTCCCGATGACGACCACGACCTTGCCCCTCCCGCTGCCCGCCCCCTCCGTACCGCCCCGGCGGGAGGTGCCGAGCTTCCCGCCGATCCGGCGCGGCTGCGGCGGGTGGCACCGCTGGCGCCGGGCCGTCCGACGGCGGGGCGGGGTGCCCGCGCTGGTGCTGCTCGCGGCGGCCGCGGCATTCGCCTCCGGGCCCGCGCGGGCCGGGCTGCCACCGCCCCCGGGCGGCGGCGTGGGCCGTACGGGTTGTCAATCCGGGCTTCCGGAAGATCACCCGTAACCCGGCGACGACTTCGTCGTTCGAGGCGGCATGAAAGGCTTCAAGGAATTCCTGCTGCGTGGAAATGTCGTCGAACTCGCCGTCGCCGTGGTCATCGGCGCGGCCTTCACCAACATCGTCAACGCCTTCGTCAAAGGCGTGATCAATCCGATCGTCGGCGTGTTCGGGACGAAGGACCTGGCGTCCTACAGTTCCTGCCTCAAGGGGCCCTGCGAGGTGAGCGCCACCGGTGAGGTCACGTCCGGGATCCTCATCCTGTGGGGGTCGGTGCTCAGCGCCCTCCTGCAGTTCCTGATCACCGCCGCCGTCGTCTACTTCGTGCTGATCGTGCCGATGAACCGGATGGCGGCCAAGCGGAAGAGCGCCGCCGAGGTGGCGGCCGAGGCCGAGGCCAAGGAGGTCCAACTGCTGACCGAGATCCGCGACGCGCTGGTCGTGGCGCGCTAGGAAGTCCCTCAGTCGCCGTGGTGCGGCGGGCGCTGGCTCAGGTACCAGTCCAGCCCCCGCCCACCGCCGGCACCCGCCCCGGGGCGATCGCCCCAGCCGGCGTCGGTGTCGTCCCGGGACTGCTGGTCCAGCGGGTCGCGGAAGACCAGGCGGGCCTTGGCGGAGGTGGAGGTGGTGGAGGCGGGAGGGGTGGTGGTGGGTGGGGTGGAGGCGGAGGGTGGGAGGGAGGGGGAGGGGGAGGGAGGGGCGGGGGTGCCCCCCCGCGCCCGGTCCTGGCCCTGTTCGCGCCCCGGTTCCTGCGCCTGCCCTTGTTCCTGCTCGCTCATCTCGTCCACTCCCCTGCTCGCGGTCCGACCTGTCCTTTCAGCGTAGAAGCCTCGCGAGGCTCCCGACGACACGCGCCGGCCCGGGGGGGGGGGGGGGCGCGCCCGCGGTCATAGTCCCAACTCAGAGCCCCCGCAACGGCTGGGATAAAAGGGTAGTGTAAAAAAAAGAAAGCCCAACAAC
>NZ_JBHZCN010000015.1:93307-108841 GCF_042755465.1 Kitasatospora sp. NPDC059160
GCGCCGGCCCGGGTGCGGAGCGCTCCGCACCCGGGCCCGGGTGGTCGGCCTCGGCCGCCGGCCGTCAGGCGGCCTCGAAGCCCGCGTGGTCGGCGATCTTCTTGAGCTCGGCCAGGGCGTGCTTCTCGATCTGCCGGATCCGCTCACGGGTGAGGCCGTGCTGCTTGCCCACCTCGGTGAGGGTGCGCTCGCGGCCGTCCTCCATGCCGTAGCGGGAGCGGATGATCGAGGCGGTGCGGTCGTCCAGCCGCCCGATCAGGCCGTCCAGCTCCTCGCGGCGGAGCATCACCATCACGGCGTCCTCGGGGGACGTCGCCCCGGTGTCCTCCACCAGGTCGCCGAACTGGGTCTCGCCCTCGTCGTCGACCGACATGTTGAGGCTGACCGGGTCCCGCGCCCAGTCCAGCACGTCCTTGATCCGGGCCTCGGTGGTATCCAGCTCGGCCGCGATCTCGGCCGGCTCCGCCTCACGCCCCAGCTCCTTGGACTTCTCCCGCTGCACCCGGCGGATCCGGCCGAGTTCCTCGACCAGGTGCACGGGCAGCCGGATGGTGCGGGACTGGTCGGCGATCGAGCGGGTGATCGCCTGCCGGATCCACCACGTCGCGTAGGTGGAGAACTTGAAGCCCTTGGCGTAGTCGAACTTCTCGACGGCGCGCACCAGACCGGCGTTGCCCTCCTGGATGAGGTCCAGCAGGGGCAGGCCGCTGCGCGGGTAGCGCCGGGCGACGGCCACCACCAGGCGCAGGTTCGAGCGGATGAAGACGTCCTTGGCGCGCTCGGCGTCGGCGGCTATCGTCTCCAGCTCCTCGCGCGTGATGCCGTCGGGGAGCCGGCCGTCGGGGAGTTCGCTCTCCTCCAGCAGGTGCTGGGCGTACACACCGGCCTCGATCCGCAGCGAGAGCTCGACCTCCTCGGCGGCATCGAGCAGGGGCGTCCTGGCGATCTCGTCGAGGTACATACCGACCAGGTCGCGGTCGGCCTCAAGGTTGGTCGGGCGGGCCGCGCGAGTCCGGTCGGCCCTGTCGCGAACGACGGCACGGGTGGCCATGCTTGCTCCCTTTGCTGGTGTTGCCGAGGTCTGCCTGCCTGCCCCCCTGGAGGGCAAGAAGTGCGGGCCCCCAGGGGCTCACACGTAACGATCCAACGAACAGATTCCGGACAACATTCCCAAGTCGTTCAGATTCTTCCTCGTGATGCAGTATCCTGCCGGTTTTCACCCCGGTTCTGGACACTCGGTGACCGCCCGGGCACCTCGGGTGCCCGTTCGCGACCGCCCGTGGAACGCCTCTTCACCGACCGCACACGCAACCGTCGCCCATGGGTTGAACAGGCGAACGCTTGTGGACGTTCCCGCGCGCCCCCGGCTTCCGCCCGCGCCCGCCCCCCGGCGCACGCAGGTCCTCCGCACAAAAGATGCCGAATCGCTATCACTCCAGCTCCCGATCGGCACAGCGCACTGGGAAGGTGTCAGGCATGCACCTGACCAACAGCACGAGACCCGTCACCGTGCGTCATCGCCGCCTCCTCCGGGACGCGTCGGTCGCGCTGGGCTGCGCCGCGCTGTTCGGCCTCCTGGCGGCGCTGGTGACGGGCCGCTGGCACCCCCTGCACGAGTTCGACCAGGACTGGATCGGCGGACTGCACTCCTACGCACGCGATCACCGGATCTGGACCGCCGCGGTGCAGACCCTCTCCGACATCGGCGGCCCGGTCACGATGCGTATCCTGCTGGGCTGTGCGGCCGCCTGGCTCCTGCTGATCGGTGCCCGGGTGCTGGCCGGCTGGGTGGCCGCCCAGGCGCTGGTGGGCTGGGCGGCCCAGTGGGCGCTCAAGCTGGCCGTCGGCCGGCAGCGGCCCGCCTTCTCCGACCCGGTGTCGCACGCGGGCGGCCCGGCCTTCCCCTCCGGGCACGCCATGGCCTCGGCGATCACCTGTGCCGTCCTGGTCGGCCTGGTCTGGTACCGGGTCGGCCGACGCGGCCGGACCGCCGCCTGCGCGGTGGCCGCGGTGACGGTGCTGACCATCGGCTGGACCAGGACCGCCCTCGGGGTGCACTGGCCCAGCGACGTACTGGCCGGCTGGCTGGCCGCCGGCGCCGTCCTGGGCGTCGTGACGGCCGTGATCGAACTCTGGCGGCCGGGCGCCCTGGCCCGGGACGTCCGACGGGTCAACTGGCGCACCAGGCCCAGGGTCCAGCGGGTCATCGTGCCGTCCGTCCGCATGCCGCGGGCCGACGAGCCGCTGGAGGAGAGCGAGTTGGACGGTCCGCTCCGCTGACCCGGCCCCGAGGGGGCGGTGCCGGAGGACCGAGGGAGCGGAGGGACGGGAACGCCGCAGGCCCTCCGCCCGGGGTGGGCGGAGGGCCTGCGAACTGCGGTTCTGAATGTGCCCCAGGCAGGATTCGAACCTGCGACACCGGCTTTAGGAGAGCCGTGCTCTATCCCCTGAGCTACTGAGGCGTGGCCGGTCGGTGACCAGGCCGTTCACAGCGTACCGGATCAGGGGTCGGCCGGGGGTGGCGGACCGGGAGGCGGGGGTGCCGGGGTCTGACGGGGGGACAGCGCGGGGGGGGCCGGGCGGGCCGGCTCCCCCCCCCTGCACCGGGACGGTCAGAGCAGGCGCAGCAGGCGGGACTCGATGGACGGCGGGTTCAGGTCGCTCTGGAGGGCCACCCGGACCTCCGTCCGGCTGTCGCCCGCGCCCACGCGCAGCGTGCCGACCTCCTTGCCCGCCTTCTCGTTGTGGCCCAGGGCGGACGGGTCCAGGGTGACGGTGCCGGTGACGCCCGGGAAGCCGGGCACCACGAGGTCGTTGGTGGCGACGACCGAGACCTTGCCGCCGAGGCCGTCGTCCACGCTGGCGACCACGTCGCCCTTCTTCACCACGGTCTGGCCGGTCAGCCCGTTCTGGGCGGCCTGGATCTGCTTGCCGCTGACCTTGAGCACGGTCGGCAGGATGCCGTCACCGGGGTTCGGGCTGGTGGCCTGCTGGCCCAGAGTGACGCCGAGGATCAGCCGCTTCACACCGCCGATCTCCTTGTAGGCGGCCCACATCAGGCAGCCGCCGGCCGGGGTGCTGGAACCGGTCTTGACGCCGATGACGCCGGTCTTCGGGTTGATCAGGTTGTTGGTGTTGGAGATCTTCACGTTGTTGAACGTGGTGTCCGGGGTGGAGACGATCTGCCGGAAGATGTCGTCCTGCATGACCTGCTCGGCCAGCTTGAGCTGGTCCTTCGCGGTGGACTTGGTGTCCGCGTTGTAGCCCGCCGGGTCGGCGTAGGTGGTGTTGGTCATGCCGAACTTGGCCGCGGTGTCGTTCATCTGCTTGACGAACGCGTCCTCGGAGCCGGAGTGGAAGCGGGCGAGCAGCCGGGCCACGTTGTTGGCGGACGGCAGCATCAGCAGTTCCAGCGCCTGGTACTCGGTGAGCTCCTGGTTCTCGACGAGCGTCACCCGGGACTCGTCGGCGTTGCCGGACTCCTGGGCGGCCTGCTTGTCCACCTTGATCTTGGGGCCGCTCTCCCCCTTCTTGAGCGGGAACTTCTGCAGGATCAGGTAGGCGTTCATCACCTTGGTGACGCTGGCGATCGAGGCCGGCGCCTCCTGACCCGAGGTGCCCAGGCTTCCGACGCCGACCACCTCGGCGGCGGACTGGCCCTTGGCCGGCCAGGCGAGGTCCAACTGGTCGCCGGCGAAGCTGAAACTGCCCGCGGTCGTCATCCGCAGCTTCGGGTCCGGCAGCGGGCGCAGCAGCTGGCCCACCACGAGCACGCCGAGCACCACGGCCAGGAAGGCCGTCCAGATGGTGACCCGCTTGAGCGCGCGGCGCAGCGGCGAGACCGGGCGGGCGTTGAGGGTGGCGAGCACCTCCATCGCCTCGGCGGTGTTCTCCGGCGAGGGCTGGGGCTGGGGCTGGGGCTCCGGAGTCGGCCGGGGCTCCGGCCGCGGCGGCACCTGCTGGGAGGGCAGCGGCTCGGGCCGGGGCAGCGGCGGGACGGGCGGCACCGGCCGCCGGTCCGGCTCGGGCAGCGGTGTCGGCGCGGGGGCGGGGGCGGGGGCCGGCTTCGGGGCCGGCCGGGGCAGCGGTTCGGGGGCCGGGTCCGGCTCCGGCAGCGGAGCGGGCTCCGGGGGCTCGGGGACGCTGCCGGCGGCGGGCGGCACCGCCGGGGCTGCGGGGGTGCGGAGCGGGGCGGGCTTCTCCAGCTTCTCGGACCGGCCCGACTGCCCCGCCCCGCCCGAGCGCTGACCGGGCTGCCCGTTCCCGGTCAGTGCGACGGGCGCGGTGGCGTCGGGGGTCTCGGAGGCCTTGGAGGTCTCGGAAGCCCCGGGGGTCTCGGGCGCGTCGGCCTTCTCCGGCTTCTCGGCCTCCGCCGGCTTCTCGGCCTTCGCCGCCTCATCGGGCCCGTCGGCCTCGTCGGCCTCGTCGGCTTCGTCCGCCGTGCCGGCCTCGTCGGCCTTGCCCACCTTGCCGACCGGCTCCGCCGCCGCGGTGGTCCGGATGGCGAGACGCGGGTCGGCGACGGGCGTCCGCTCGGCGCTCCCCTTCTCACCGTCGGTCTCCGGCGCGTCCTTCTCCTTCTGCGCGCCGCCGCCGGAACCGCCCTCGTCCGCGCGCTTGCGCAGCTCTTCCGGCAGGCGCAGCGCGGTGGTCCGGTTGTCCACCGGCAGCCGCAGGGCGGTGGTGCGGTCGTCCGTCGGCAGCCGCAGCATGGTCGTCCGACTGTCCACATCCCGGACACGGAGCTCCACCGTCGGGCCGCCCTTGGTGCCCGCCTTCGGCCCGTCCACGGAGGAGTCGGCCGAGGTGCCGGCGGCGGTGTCGGCAGCGGTGCCAGCGGCGGGCGAGGCGTCAGCGGACGCGTCGGCGGCGGCCTCGGTCGAGGCGTCGGCCGAGGACCGGACGGCCCCGGCTGACGCCCCGGCAACCGCCGCACCCTCCCGTTCGCCCTTCCGTTCGCGCTCGCGGTCCCGCTCCCGCTCCCGCTCGCCGTCCCTCAGCACCCTGTCGGGGGACTCGCCCACGTATCCCAGCCTCCTCAACGCCCGGCGGGGCACCGGCAGACCCGATTTCGGGAAGCCGACGCCCCGCCCCGTGTACCTGTACAGTCTCCGCCACCGACGGCCGTCCGGCCGCGCACACCCCGCCCGACCGGGGCTTATTGCCGCCGCACGGCCGCAACGCGGTCTGTTCAAGGGTCAGACGCCGGGCCCGAGGCCGCCGGTTCCGCGCCTTCACCGCAAGGTCACGATTCGGAGGCGTACTCGACAAGCCCGTGTGAGAGGCGTCACCCTGTCTCTCATCCACGCGGGGAGGCTTGGATGGGCAAGAGCCGCAGAACTGTTCCCGAGGAACTCTTGCTGCTCGCTTTGGACCCGACCACGGGTACCACGGCGCAGCCGCAGACCCTCGACCTCGGACTCGCCGGGGCCCAGCTCGTCGAGCTGTCCCTGGCCGGACGGATCGTACCGGAGGGTGACCGGATCGCCGTCGTGCTCGCACGACCGACCGGTGACCCGACCCTCGACCACGCACTGGAACTGCTGCGCCGACGCGGCAGTCCGGTCCGCGCGGCGCACTGGATCGGCGGGCCCCGGCTGGGGCTGCGGCAGACGTACCTGGCGCACCTGGAGCGCTGCGGCATGGTCACGGCCGTGCCGGGGCAGGTGTGCGGGGTGCTGCCGACGACCCGGTACCAGGCGTCCGACGACTGCACCAACGCCGCGATCAAGCAGCGGCTGGACACCGCGATCCGCACCGGCGTGCCGCCGGACCCGCGGACGGCCGCGCTGGCGGCCCTCGCCCACTCGGTGGGGCTGGGCAAGCACCTGTACCCGGGCAACGAGGGCCGGTCCTCACGGTCGCGGCTGCGCGACCTGATCCGGTACGACCCGTTGGGCGGGATGGTCGCGCATGCCGTGATGGACGTGCAGAACGGCCTGCCGGCGCAGCAGAACCGTTCATCCCAGGGCCCTGGGGCCGGTTCCGGAGCCGCTTCCGGTCGCTCCGGTGCCCGTGCCACGGGCCGGTCCCCGGGCGGGCGGGTCCCCGCGCCGCGGGTCGGGGTGCGCTGACCCGGGCCGCCGGACCCGTACCGGGCGACGACTCGGGCGGCACGTCCGACGACCCTGACGACGCCCCGGACGACGGCACGTCCGACGGCACATCCGGCGGCACGTCCGACGGAAGGTCCGAGGGAACGCCCGGCAGCGCACGGCGCACCGTTCGCGCCCCTCGGCGGCGCTGAACGACCTTTCGCACTTCTCCGCACCACCAGGACGACCGGTTCCACCCGCACCACCGGCACCGCCGGAGGCATCGGGCACACCGGAAGCACGAGAAGCACCAGGAGCACAGAGGGGCGGTCGCCCCGCGACGCGAGTCGCCCGGCGACCGCCCCTCTGCCGTTCCCGCAGGCCCGTGGGGGCCCACCGCAACTACCGGTTCGAGTCGCCGAGCCGCATTACCACCTGGGAGCTTCCGCTGTCTCACAGACGCGCTTTTCCGATGATCTGTTCTACCGCGCTGCTGTGATTCCCCGGCGCCGACCTGGCCCAAGGTGACATGCTGCTCCAAGTCAGGGGGGTTGGTCCCAATGTCCGAAGTGTTCCGAGGGCTGCCGTTCCAACGATCACCAGAGGTTCGGCCGGAGGTCGACGTGTCCGCGAACATCAATCCCACCGTGCGCCGCCGACGCCTCGGCTCCGAGCTGCGCAAACTCCGCGAGGGCCTGGGGATGACGGCGGAGGAGGTGGCCGGCCGCCTGATGGTCTCCCAGTCGAAGATCAGCCGCCTGGAGAACGGCCGCCGCAGCATCAGCCAGCGCGACGTGCGCGACCTCTGCGACGTGTACAACGTGGCCGACGAGCAGATGCGCGGCAGCCTGATGGAGATGGCCAAGGAGTCCCGCCAGCGCGGCTGGTGGCACGACTTCAACGACATGCCGACCCCGTACAGCGTCTACATCGGGCTGGAGGCCGAGGCCTCCTCGATCCGCGCCTACGAGTCCTCCTTCATCCCCGGCCTGTTGCAGACCGAGCAGTACGCGCAGGCGGTGGTCGAGGGCACCCAGCCGGACACCGACGCGATCGCGGTGCAGCGCCGGGTCCAGGTGCGGATGAAGCGCCAGGAGCGCGTCCACGGCGAGAACCAGCTCGGCAGCCTGTGGACCGTCATAGACGAGGCGGCGCTGCGCCGCGAGGTCGGCAGTCGCGAGATCATGGCCCGCCAGCTGCGGCAGATGCTGGAGCTGAGCCTGCGCCCGAACATCACCATCCAGGTGATCCCGTTCTCGCACGGCGCCCACCCCGGTATGACCGGGACATTCTCCCTGCTGGAGTTCCCGGAGTCAGCCGATTCCACGGTTGTCTACTTCGAAGGTGTGACGAGCGATCTCTACCTGGAGAAGGAGACCGATGTGCGCCGCTATACCGGTCTGTACGACTACCTGAGAGCGGCCGCACTCGGTGTCGCGGAGAGCCGGTCGCTGATAGCCGACATCGAAAAGGGATACCACGAATGAGCACCCCCGCCGAGCACGGAACCCGTTGGCGCAAGAGCAGTCACAGCGGAGGCCAGGGCGCCTGCGTGGAGATCGCCGGACCGGCTGCGGGAGCGGTCGCGGTCCGGGACTCCAAGGACCCGGCCGGTCCGCAGCTGCGCTTCTCCACCCAGGCCTGGAACGCCTTCGCGTCCGCTGCGGCGGCGGGGGCCTTCGGCGAGGTCTGAACGGGATCCGTGCTCGGCCCAGTTGCCCGTAGCGCTGTGCGTCGCCCCGAGCGGCGGCGGTCGGCGCTACGGGCAACTGCCGTTCCGGGGGCCGTCCTTCACGAAGGCGCCCTTCACGAAGGCGCCCTGCACCAACGCGCCCTTCACCAAGGCGCCCTACACGAAGGCGGCGGCCGGAGCGCCGCCGTTCAGTGCGCCACCGGGTAGCGGACCGCCCAGTCGGCCCCCTCCGGGCTCTGCCGGTCGTGCAGTTCGGTGCCGTGCATCAGCTCCAGGGCGAAGTCGTCGGCGAGTTCGAGGATCGCGCCGCGCCCCTCCAGCCCGGCCACCAGGCCCGGCGGCAGCGCGGTGTCGCCGTGCAGCACCCCGAGTAGGTTGCCGCATATCGAACCGGTGGAGTCGCTGTCCCCGGAGTGGTTGACGGCCAGCAGCAGGCCCGAGCGGACGTCGTGGGCGACCAGCGCGCAGTAGACCCCGATGGCCAGCGCCTCCTCGGCGACCCAGCCCTCCCCCAGGGCCTCGACCCGCTCGGCGGACGGCTCGCCGGCCCGGACCGCGTCCAGTGCGGCGCGCAGCGCGGCGGTGGTCTCCTCGTGGGCGTGCCGCTCGGAGAGCAGGGCCAGTGCCAGGTGCACGCCCTCCTCCAGGGTGCCGCCGCGGGCGACGGCCTGGACGATCACCGCGAAGGCGCCCGCCGCGAGGTAGCCGGTGGGGTGGCCGTGGGTGAGCACCGAGCACTCCACCGCGAGTTGGAACACCAGGCCCGGCTCCCAGGTGGTGAGCAGCCCGAAGGGCGCCGCCCGCACCACCGTGCCGCAGCCCTTGGAGTGCGGGTTCTTGGGCCGGTCCAGGGTGCCGAGGCGCTCGCCGTCCGGGCCGGTGAGGCCGGTCAGGCAGCCCTGGCCGGGGGCGCGCTGGGCGTACAGCCACTCCTCGCGGCCGAGCCAGCCGAGGTCGGGGCGGCGCTCGTCCGGGCCCCAGTCGCGCTGGGTGGCGGCCCAGCGCAGGTAGGCCAGGTGCAGGTCGGTGGGCGGGTGCCAGCTGCCGGTGTCGCGCCGGATGTGGGCGCGGATCAGGCCGTCCACGGTGAACAGGCTGAGCTGGGTGTCGTCGGTGACGGCGCCGGTGCGCCCGTAGGCGGGGAGGTAGCCGGTGACGCCCTGCGGGCCGTGCTGGGCCCGGATCTTCTCCAGGTGCTCGAACTCGACGCCGGCGCCGAGCGCGTCACCGATGGCACCGCCGAGCAGGCAGCCGCGCACCCGGCTGCGAAAGTCCTGCTGCTGGGCTCGTGACCACAGTGGCATCACGACGGGGCGCCTTTCGTCGGGGTCGGGGGCCGCGTGCGACACCACGGCCGCCGACGCGCCCTGGCACTGTACTTCGAAGGTTCGAACGGAAGGACGGCGTCCCACGGAGTCCGCCGCCCCTGCCCGGCCCCAGCCCGGCCACTGCCCGGCCCCCGCCGGTACGGTCCCTACCCGCACGGCCCCTGCCCCGCCCGGTCCCCCGACCGTACGGTCCCGCCCGGCCGCCGCCCGTACGGCGGCCGGGGGTCGGGGTTCCCGGCGCCCGGCCTCAGTCCAGGACCGGCAGCAGCTCCGGCAGGTGCCCGTCCGAGGCGAGCGCCGCCGCCCGCCGCTCGGCGGGCACCTCGCCGTAGAGGGTGGTGCGCTGGCGGTGCGGGCGGCCGGCGGCCTCGGCGATCGCCTGGAGGTCGCGCACCGACTTGTAGCTGCCGTACGCCGAGCCGGCCATCCGCGAGATGGTCTCCTCCATCAGCGTGCCGCCGAGGTCGTTGGCACCGGAGCGGAGCATCTCGGCCGCGCCCTCGGCGCCCAGCTTGACCCAGCTGGTCTGGATGTTGGGGATGTGCGGGTGCAGCAGCAGCCGGGCCATCGCGACCACGGCGCGGTTGTCCCGGGCGGTCGGGCCGGGGCGGGCGATGCCGGCCAGGTAGACCGGGGCGTTGGTGTGGATGAACGGGAGGGTGACGAACTCGGTGAAGCCGCCACCGCTGTTGGATTCGAGCGAGCGTTGCTGGATCTCGGCGAGCAGCCGCAGGTGCCCGAGCCAGTGCGCGGGGGTGTCCACGTGCCCGTACATCATGGTGGACGAGGAGCGGATGCCCAGCTCGTGCGCGGTGCTGACCACCTCGACCCAGGTCGCGGCCGGCAGCTTGCCCTTGGTGAGCACCCAGCGGACCTCGTCGTCGAGGATCTCGGCGGCGGTGCCGGGGATGGTGTCCAGGCCGGACTCCTTGGCCCGCTGCAGCCAGTCGCGGATCGACAGGCCCGTCCTGGTGGCCCCGTTGACCACCTCCATCGGGGAGAAGGCGTGCACGTGGATGCCGGGGACCCGCTCCTTCACCGCGCGGGCGATGTCGAAGTAGGCGGTGCCGGGCAGGTCCGGGTGGATGCCGCCCTGCATGCACACCTCGGTGGCGCCCACCTCCCAGGCCTGGGCGGCCCGTTCGGCGACCTGTTCCAGGGAGAGGGTGTAGGCGTCGGCGTCGGTGCGGCGCTGGGCGAAGGCGCAGAAGCGGCAGCCGGTGTAGCAGACGTTGGTGAAGTTGATGTTCCGGGTGACGCAGTAGGTGACCTCCTCGCCGACCGCCGCCTTGCGGACGTCGTCGGCGATCCGGCACAGGGCGTCCAGGGCCGGGCCGTCGGCGTGGAAGAGCGCCAGCGCGTGGTCGTCGGTGAGCTTCGTCGGGTCGTCGGCGGCCACCGCCAGCGCCTCGCGCAGGTCCCCGGCGAGGCGCTCGGGCGCGCCCTTGGCCAGCACCTGCTCGCGCAGCACCTCCCAGTCGCCGTACACGTCGTCGAAGTCGGCCCGGCGGTCGCCGGTGCGGCCCTCGGTGTCGACGGCGGTGTGCAGGTCGGTCCGGCCGTACGACTCCGGCAGGTCCTCGGGCTCCTGCCAGGGGCGGCCCAGGACGGCCGCGTCCGGGTCGGCCAGGCCGGTGGCCGGGTCGGCCAGGGCGCGGACGTGCGGCAGCACCCGCGGGTCCAGCCAGGGTTCGCCGCGCAGCACGTACTCGGGGTAGACGGCGAGGCGCTCACGCAGTTCGAAGCCGGCCGCGGCGGAGCGTTCGGCGAGGCGGTCGATCTGCGGCCAGGGGCGCTCGGGGTTGACGTGGTCCGGGGTGAGCGGGGAGACGCCGCCCCAGTCGTCGATGCCCGCGGCGATCAGCCGCTCGTACTCGCCGTCGACCAGGTTAGGCGGCGCCTGGAGGCAGGCGGTCGGGCCGAGCAGGTGCCGGGCGACGGCCACCGTGGCGACCAGTTCGTCCAGTTCGGCGTCGGGCATGCCGCGCATCGCGGTGTCCGGCTTGGCCCGGAAGTTCTGCAGGATCAGTTCCTGGACGCCGTGGTAGGCCCGGGAGACCTTGCGCAGCGCGAACAGCCCCTCGGCGCGCTCCTGGTGGGTCTCGCCGATGCCGATCAGCAGGCCGCTGGTGAAGGGGACCGAGCTGCGGCCCGCGTCCTCCAGCACCCGCAGCCGGACGGCGGGTTCCTTGTCCGGGGAGCCGAAGTGCGGGCCGCCGGGCTCGCTCCACAGCCGGGTGGCGGTGGTCTCCAGCATCATGCCCATCGAGGCGGAGACGGGCTTGAGGCGCTGGAAGTCCGTCCAGCTCAGCACCCCGGGGTTGAGGTGCGGCAGCAGGCCGGTCTCCTCCAGGATCCGGATGGACATGGCCCGGACGTAGGCGATGGTGTCGTCGTAGCCGTGCGCGTCCAGCCACTCGCGGGCCTCGGGCCAGCGGTCCTCGGGCTTGTCGCCGAGGGTGATCAGGGCTTCCTTGCACCCGAGTTCGGCTCCGCGCCGGGCGACCTCCAGCACCTCGTCCGGGGACATGAACATCCCGTGCCCGGCCCGGCGCAGCTTGCCGGGGACGGTGGCGAAGGTGCAGTAGTGGCACTTGTCGCGGCAGAGCCGGGTGAGCGGGATGAACACGCTCTTGGAGTAGGTGATGACGCCGGGACGGCCGGCCGCCTCCAGGCCGGCGTCGCGCACCCGGGCGGCGCTCGCGCACAGGTCGCGCAGGTCCTCGCCTCTGGCCTGGAGCAGGACGGCGGCCTCGGTCGGGTCGAGGGCCACGCCGTCCCGGGCGCGGCGCAGGGCGCGCCGCATGGCGTTCGCGGTCGGAGGGTTGCTTGCGTCCGTTGCGGTTCCGTCCATGGCGCGACCCTACGCCAGGGTGGTACGACGGGATGACCCAACCCTGAGGCCGTCTCAGGGTCGGCGTACCCGCCAGGTTCACCTCGAAGTGCCCCTGCAGGGCGATGACGTGGCGGCGGTACCGGCCTCTAATGGAGGTGCAGGGCCAATCGCACGGGTTCGTAGAGGAGTTGAGGACGCCATGACCAATGGGACGGCGGGGGAAGACCGTTCGGACGGCGGGGTGCCGTACCGCTCACGGCGGCGCACCCTGGTGCGGGTCGGGGTGCCGGTGGCGGTGGTCGCGGCGATCGCCGCCGGGGTCGGGCTGGTGCCGGCGCTGGCCGCCGACTCGCCACCGGACCTGCCGCAGCTGTCCGCCGAGCAGGTGGTGGCCAAGGTGCTCGGCTCGGACGCCCAGACCCTGTCCGGGACGGTCTCCGTCTCCACCGACCTCGGGGTGCCCAGCCAGCTGCTGGGCGCGGCTGCGGGCGGCCTCGGCGCGGCGGCCGGACACGGCGGCGGGAGCGACGGGGGCGGCGCGGGCGCGGACCCGCAGGCCAAGCTGCTCGGCCTGCTCGGCGGGGACCGGACGCTGCGGGTCGCGGTGGACGGCCCGGACCGTCAGCGGGTCGACCTGATGGAGAACATGGCCGGCTACACCCTGGTCCGCAACGGCGACCAGAGCTGGGCCTGGGACAGCTCGACCAACACCGCCCTGCACCTGACCGGGCGTCCGGGCGGGCACGCCGGTCCCGCCGATCACGCCGATCCCGCCGGGAAGCCGAAGGGCCCGCTCACCGGGGTGCCGACCACCCCGCAGGAGGCCGCGAAGCAGTTCCTGACCGGGAGCGCCGGCACCACCTCCGTCACCGTCGACGGAACGGCCGACGTGGCCGGGCAGAAGGCCTACCGGCTGAGCGTCAAGCCGACCCAGGCCGGCTCGACGATCTCCGAGGTCCGGATCTCGGTGGCGGCCGACAACGGGGTGCCGCTCGCGGTGGTGGTGAAGTCCACCGACGGCTCCACCGTGCTGGACGTGCACTTCACCGACGTGTCCTTCGCCAAGCCCGCCGCCAAGACCTTCGACTTCACCGTGCCCAAGGGCGCCAAGGTGACGGAGCAGAAGGCGGACGCGGCGGCCCAGGGCGCGCACGGCTCCCGTGACCAGGGCGCCCAGGGCGCCGCCGGCGGGCAGGGCCCGGCGGGCGAGCGGGCCAAGGGCCACGACGGCGTGAACGTGATCGGCGAGGGCTGGACGGCCGTGGTCTCCACCCAGCTGCCCAGCAGCACCGGGGCGCCCTTCGGCGGCCCGCAGAGCGACGGCAAGCAGGGCGACGGCAAGCAGGGCAAGCACCAGAGCCGGTCGATGAACCCGCAGGCGCTGGTGAAGTCGCTCGGCAAGCCGGTCGGCGGCGGCACCCTGATCAGCACCAAGGTCGTCAACGTCCTGCTCACCGACGACGGCCGGGTCTTCGCCGGTGCGGTGACCCTGCCGGTCCTCCAGCACGCCGCCGGGGTGAACTGACGGATGACCGAGGCTCCCGTAACGGGGGACGTTACGGAGTCGGCCGGGGGTCCGGGCGCCGCGTCGCGCCCGGCCCCCGTTCCTTCCGCTCCCGAGGCCCCCCGTACCGACGACGTGATCAGGACCCGCGGCCTGACCAAGCGCTTCCGCGGCGGCCAACTCGCCGTCGACGGCCTGGACCTGGCCGTGCCGCGCGGCTCCGTGTTCGGCTTCCTCGGCCCCAACGGCTCCGGCAAGACCACCACCATCCGGATGCTGATGGGCCTGATCGCCCCCACCTCCGGCACGGCCACCGTGCTCGGCGAGTCGATGCCGCAGTCCGTCGCCACCGTGCTGCCCCGGGTGGGCGCGCTGATCGAGGGCCCGGCGCTGTACGGCTTCCTCTCCGGCCGGGACAACCTGGTCCGCTTCGACGCCGCCGACCCGACCGCCGACCCGCGCACCCGCCGGCAGCGGGTCGGGACGGCGCTGGAGCGGGTCGGCCTGAGCGCCGCCGCCGGGAAGAAGGCCCGCGCCTACTCGCTCGGCATGAAGCAGCGGCTGGGCCTGGCCGCGGCGCTGCTGCAGCCGCGCGAGCTGCTGGTGCTGGACGAGCCGACCAACGGGCTGGACCCGCAGGGCATGCGGGAGATCCGGGCGCTGGTGCGGGAGGTCGCGGCGGAGGGCACCACGGTGTTCCTCTCCTCGCACCTGCTGGACGAGATCGAGCAGGTCTGCACCCACGCGGCCGTGATGTCCCGGGGCAGGCTGGTCGTCCAGGGCACCGTGGCCGAGCTGGCCGCCCGGGCCCAGGGCCGGCTGGTGGTCCGCACCCCCGACGTGGCGCAGGCCGCCGAGGTGCTGGCCGCCCACCAGGTGGGCGCGCTGGTGCCCGGCGAGGGCCGGGTCGACGGCGAGCTGGGCGCGAGCGGCGACGAGGCGCTGCCCAAGCTGTGCGCGGCGCTGGTGGAGGCCGGGGTCCGGGTGCACGGGTTCGGGCTGGAGCGGGGCACGTTGGAGGACGCCTTCGTGGCGCTGACCGGGGAGGGTTTCGATGTCGCGGGCTGAGGCTTCGGCGGGCGGGACGGCTACGGCCGGAGCCGCCACGGGCGGAGCGGCCGCGGGCGGGTCGACGGCGGGCCGGTCGACGGCGGGCGGGACGACGGTGGGCGGGACGGTGCTGGTGGCCGGGCGGCGGCCGCAGACCGCGTCCGGGTTCCTGGCGCTGTTCCGCAACGAACTGCACCTGACCTTCCGCCGGATGCGCACCAAGGTGCTGCTGGGCATCCTGGCGGCGCTGCCGGTCCTGATCGGGGTGATCGTCAAGCTCAACACCGACAGTCCGCACGGCGGTGGCGGCGGCGCGCCGAGCTTCATCGCGCAGACCACCCAGAACGGCCTGTTCCTGGTGTTCACCGCGCTGGCGGTGGCGCTGCCGGTCTTCCTGCCGATGACGGTCGGCGTGGTCGCCGGGGACTCGGTGGCGGGCGAGGCGGCCACCGGGACGCTGCGCTACCTGCTGGTCGCCCCCGCCGGGCGGACCAGGCTGCTGGCCGCCAAGTTCACCGCCGGGCTGGTGTTCTGCCTGGCCGCCACCGCGGCGGTCGCGGTGACGGCGCTGGCCGCCGGCGCCGCCCTGTTCCCGCTCGGCGAGGTCACCCTGATCTCCGGGGACACCATCGGCTTCGGCGACGCCCTGCTGCGGGCGGTGCTGGTGGCCGGGGTGGTCGCCGCCTCGCTGGCCGGGCTGGTGGCGATCGGGCTGTTCGTCTCCACCCTCACCGGCAGCGGCATCGCGGCGATGGCCGCGACCGTCGGGCTGGTGATCACGGTGCAGATCCTGGACGCCTTCCCGCAGCTGGACGCGGTCCGGCCGTTCCTGTTCACCCACTACTGGACGAGCTTCTCGGACCTGCTGCGCGAGCCGATGTACTGGGACGGCGTGTGGAAGGACCTCGGCCTCCAGGCCGCCTACGTCGCCGTGTTCGGCTCGGCGGCCTGGGCCCGGTTCACCAGCCGCGACATCAGCGCCTGACGGGTTCCTTCGCCGCCCCCGCCGGGGCCCGGGCCGGCCCCGCCGCCGCCCCCCCCCCCCCGGGGCCGCCCCCACGCGGCCGGGCCTGCCCGGGGGGCCGCGC